>NZ_JAVRBF010000601.1:0-289 GCF_032436805.1 Streptomyces sp. P17
GGGCTGCGCATCGAGGCCTCCGAGGTGCGTGACCGGCTGGGCTTTGCCGAACCCGCCGCCGGGGCCGAAATTCTGACCGCAACATTGCCTTGCGCGCCGCCCGCCGTCTCTGCGACCGAGGGGGCGGGGCGCAATGGGTCCATTGAACGCATCTCCGCCGTTTTTAAACGGGGGTCGGTCCTTCCGGGTGTCAGCACAGCCGAGACGACCTCACGCCACTCAGCGGGCGAAATTTCGGGGGGTCGGGTTGCGGCGGGCATGGTCGATCAACTCGGGCTTGAGGCAGGGC
>NZ_JAVRBF010000602.1:0-289 GCF_032436805.1 Streptomyces sp. P17
TCCGGCGATCGCGACGATGCGGGCCGAGCGCGACGGGCGCGGCACGCTGATCCGCGCCTTCACCGCCAGGGGCGAGGACACGCTCTACCGCGAGCAGCTCGTCTACCGGTCCGACAGCGACCGTGTCCTGTCCTACACGCATCTCGAAGGCATTGCCGGCGCCGAGCGCTACGACGCCCGCCTGCAGGTGCTTGCCGGTGAGGGCGGCGGCAGCCGGATCGAATGGTCGGCCCGGCTTGCCGCGTCCCCCGGGCGTGCCCCGGCGATCGCCGCCGGCACGAAGGCGATC
>NZ_JAVRBF010000603.1:0-289 GCF_032436805.1 Streptomyces sp. P17
GGTAAACGTCCATGCCATTCGGGCATTCTCGGATTCCCCCCGCAAAATCGACATTTACTATTGGCTTAGCCACCGCAGCTACAGCCTGACCGAACCGATTGCGATTAGCTGGGCATCCCTCAAGGAGCAGTTCGGCGAAGGGCATTTCGTGACCTCGGGGAAGACGGGGGGCTACACCCGTGACCGCGATTTCCGCGCCAAGTTCAAAGAGGAGCTGGCCCATATTTGCGAGGTGTTTCCCAAGCTCCCCGTCAGCGTGACGGAAACCGGAATCCGGCTGAAACCAGCC
>NZ_JAVRBF010000604.1:0-289 GCF_032436805.1 Streptomyces sp. P17
GGGACTGCATTTTGTGCCCGAGGAGCGCCTCGGACGTGGTGCCGTCCCCAGCATGAGCCTGGCGCACAACCTGCAGTCCCAGCGCGCGGCGCTGGCGCGGCGACAGGCGCCCGGCCGCCGTGCCCGCCACCGTGATGGATGCCGGGGCGGCACGAACGTCCTCGCCCGAGAGGGCGTACAGCAGCTCTTTCTGCCCATTGCCCGAAACACCGGCTATGCCCACCACTTCGCCGCCGCGCACTTGCAAGTCGATGTCGGTCAAGTCCACCCCAAAGGGCTCGGCGCGCGG
>NZ_JAVRBF010000605.1:0-289 GCF_032436805.1 Streptomyces sp. P17
GTTGTGACCAACATGCCAATTACCACAAGTGAGTCAACGGGTGCTCGTCCAGCGACAACAATTACAGCTACTCTTCCGGAAAAACCAGGGACTAATACAGAAACAATTAAAGAAGGTCCTTATGGCGGATACAAATTTGAAGTCTATAGAATGGTTATCAAGGCAAAAATCAAAGATGACTATAGCTATGAAAAAAATCCAACTGAGTACCTGAAAATTTTACAACTCAATGATGGCCTAGGTCTTGCCAACCAAGCCTCAATCATGTGGAATGGCGAAACCAATAGTC
>NZ_JAVRBF010000606.1:0-289 GCF_032436805.1 Streptomyces sp. P17
CGTCGAAGGAAGGTTCGCCGGTCGAACTCGCCAAGAAGCGACGCACGACATACCACAACCGCAAAGGCCTGTGGGTGTCGACGCCGGTTCACGAAGACACCAGCGTCATCGTCCAGCTCTTCAAAGAGACGCGGCAACACTACTTCCTCGTTACCTGCCCCGATTGCTCCGCCAAGCAAGTGCTGAAGTGGGACAACATCGTCTACAAGAAGGGGCAGGAGGAAGACGCGCTCTATCACTGCGACGACTGCGGTGCGCTGTGGACCGAGATGACAAAGCGCCGTCTCGT
>NZ_JAVRBF010000607.1:0-288 GCF_032436805.1 Streptomyces sp. P17
GTCGGCGGGTACATGCGATACAACCCCGCAACTGGCTGGCTCGAAGAGTTACCCCATGGCTGGACGCCTGAGGGCGGCGCTTGGTCCGGCCAAGAGGAAGAAGGCCAGGAAGGCCAAGACTTCTGATCACCAACAACAAGGAGAACACCATGATCCTGATTCGTGCATACCGCTGGACCATTCGCCGCCTGCACAAGGCACTGCTGGGTTAATGCCTCGGGAGTCTTCAAGGAATGAGGACTCCCCTGGGATTAACCGCAACCAGCCAGAGGAGGGCGCCGATTGAAT
>NZ_JAVRBF010000608.1:0-288 GCF_032436805.1 Streptomyces sp. P17
GGCTGCCACTTTTTCCTTTACATCTCTCCCTTCCATGACCAATGGTATCCATTCTTTTAAGGTTTTAGTGTCTTCGCTGTACTCCATGTCTTTAAACAAGTTACAGGACGTAAGATTGGTATGACGGGTTTTTAAGAAATCTACATTTTTTTTGCCCCATACAAAGCTTAAATGAGGAATATGCTTAATGAAATCTTCGGGTTTAGACAGTACACCCTTTTGTACCAGATAGGCCCAAAATTGCTTAGATACCTCAAAAGATTCTGCAATGCTTACCGCCTTTTTAAT
>NZ_JAVRBF010000609.1:0-288 GCF_032436805.1 Streptomyces sp. P17
TCCTGCGGGGTTGTGCTCTGTTGTGTATGATGAATTCGAGTGTTTCACAAAGGAATGGTTATGAAGGTACTGGTCACTGGTGGTAATGGTCAGGTGGGGTTTGAGTTGCGCCGCCAGTTAGCCACGCTGGGTGAGGTGTTGGCCCCTGACCGGGCAACGTTGGATTTGTCAAATGCCGATGCCGTGGATGCGTTTCTGGCACAATACCAGCCGGATCTGGTGGTGAATGCGGCCGCTTACACGGCGGTCGACAACGCTGAAAATGACCAGGCGGGGGCCATGCGGCTG
>NZ_JAVRBF010000610.1:0-288 GCF_032436805.1 Streptomyces sp. P17
GGCATAGGCCCAATAGCCGGGTTCATAGGCGCTGGGCCAGAACGTGTATTCGAAGATATCGGAATAGGCATAGGGCCAGAACACCGGGCCGAGAAACGCCACGAAGGTCGCGCGCTTCTTGTGTCGCCACGCCTCTCGGGGCGACCAGCCGTTCTGCCGGGCTGCGAGCGCCGCCGGGGCGCCAAATGCATCCTTGCGGCCAAAGCGCGCGGCAAACCGCCCGCGGGCGGCGGCCTGCAAAAGCTCGGACCGCAGCCGACGGCGGAGCGATCCGTCGCCGCAATGCAG
>NZ_JAVRBF010000611.1:0-288 GCF_032436805.1 Streptomyces sp. P17
CCGGCCGTTGAGCCAGTGCGCGCCCCCGCCACGTCGGCGGGTTCCTGGAAACCGCATTCAAGGCTCCCGCATGGCGCCTGCGTTTTCCGGTTGTCCGCCGAGACATGGCCGCAGCACGGACAGGTGCGGCTCGTGTTCTGCGGCGGCACGGCGACGAGCCATCCGCCTCTCCAGGCCAGCTTGTAGTCCAACTGGCGGCGGAACTCAAACCAGCCTTGATCGAGGATGGACTTGTTCAGGCCGGACTTGGCCCGAACGTTTTTCCCCGGATTTTCGGTGCTGCCTGCC
>NZ_JAVRBF010000612.1:0-287 GCF_032436805.1 Streptomyces sp. P17
TGTTTTGCTTTGGCGCGTGTTTTAAATTGCGCCAGCGTTAGCTTCTCCTCGCTTCCGCCTTCGTCGTAGTCAGCTCGCCGCCACATTTTGCGTGAGACGCCTTGTGTCGTTGAAATAAGCGCTTGTCCTGCTTGAGGCTCCTGGTTGAGTCCATCCGCCAGTAAGACGGGAGCGAGCCCTGGAGCAGTGCTTTTAAGCGCATCCATGGTTTGCATGACCAAGTTGCTAAAGGGCACGAACCATAGCCATATTACGTTGGCGTCGGAGGATTGCCCTATTTGCTGCAT
>NZ_JAVRBF010000613.1:0-287 GCF_032436805.1 Streptomyces sp. P17
CCGCCCTGGATCGTCACTTCGCGCAAAGGCGTGTAGCCGGCCTCTTTCGTCACGCGGTTGATCACGCCGCCTCCGCCGCCGCGGCCGAAGATCATCGCGTTCGGTCCCTTCAAAGCTTCCACGCTTTCGAGATTATAGAGGTCGCGATAATACTGCACGTCATCGCGCACACCGTTGACAAAGAAGTCCGCGGACGTACTGTTGCCGCGGATAATCAATTGGTCGCGGTTGTTCTCGCCCTGGTGCGAACTGACGCCTGGAACGTAGCGCACCACGTCGGCCATGCT
>NZ_JAVRBF010000057.1:0-59679 GCF_032436805.1 Streptomyces sp. P17
GAAAGGCCTTATAATTCAGCCTTTCGGCTGAATACGCCGGTGAATTCCCCGTTGGGGAATTCTTGGGTGGCTTATGTCGGCCCCCGTTGGGGGCCTTGCTTTGCGCGTTGAATTCCTCCGTTGGAGGAATTCGAGTTGTGGTGTGTTTTCTGAAATTCCTTCGGAATTTCGGGGCCCCTGTCGGGGCCTTTTGTTTTTGAGGGTGTTTCAGTTTTGTTGTGGTGGTGGGTTGTTGGGCCGCCCGGTTCGGGCGGCCGGTGTCGAGTGCGGGTGGTGTGTGGTGGGCCCTGTCGGGCCTGGGTGTGGGTGTGAGGGTGTCAGTTGTGGTGTGGGGGTGGGGTGTTGGGCGCCTTCGGCGCTGGGGGATTGTGGGGCGTTGAGCTGGGGCTTTGTGGTTTGGTCGGGGGTGGGTGTCGAGAGTTGCAATATACGAACGCCCGGCGGGTGGAACTGTTCCCTGGCCGTTGGCCAGGGGCGGCTGGGGGGCGGTTCGTTGGGGTGGCCGGCGGTGGGCCTGCTCGGGTTTCCGGGGTGGATTTTGGCTGGTGTCGTGGCCCGGGTGCGAGAGTGGCTGACCGTCGTTTTATCGGCCCCGATGCCCCTCGTGTTCTGCGTCTTCCATTATTCCTTTTCCGTGAGCGGTATGGGAAGGCAGTGTGTGTCTTTTTCTGGGTGTTCTCGGTGTCGCTCTGGAGGCTCTTTTGCTGCTTCGTGGGCGCGGTGGAGGGGGTCCGTCTTGGGTGTGAGGCGGCGTGTTTATGTGTCGGCCTTGGATTGGCTTTATCGGGTGTTCCTTGGGTGTGTTGGGCGGGTTTTTGGTGGGGGTTGGTTGGGCGCCCGTTGGGCGCTTATTGGGGGCGGTCGGGATACCAGGGGGCGAGGCGTAGAAGGAGGTGGAGGGTTCGGTGTGCGGCGGTGCGGTGGGCGGGGTTTCGGGCGTAGGCGGTGCGCAGGGCGAGGGTGGCTGTGGTGGCCAGGAGGAGGAGCAGCGCGATGCCGGCGAGGGTGAGGGCGGTGCGGCCGGCGGTGGTGGCTGTGAGGAGGAGGGGGAGGGTGACGGTGGTGGTGATGCGGGCGCGGCGGTGGCGGGGGTTGGGCACGGGGTGGCTCCTTCGGGGTGTTGGGTCCCTGTCGGCTGTGGGCCGTGGGGTGGTGAGGGCTAGTCAGCCAGGCCGGCTGTTGGTGGTTCGCGGGTACTTCGCGGGGTTCTAAGGTGGGGCGTTGTGGCACGTGGGGAGCCCAGTGGGGCGGATCAGGAGCTGATCGAGCGCCTGGCGGCGCTCGGCTTGACGGTGTCGGCGGCGCAGCTGGAGCGGTGGCGTGGGGCCGGGCTGCTGCCGGCGCACGCGCGGCGGTGGCTGGGGCGTGGGCGGGGTTCGGTGTCGGTGCTTGAGGAGGCGGTGGTCGACGTCGCCGCGGCGCTCGCCCGTCACGGCCGGCAGGGGCGGGACCTGCGGTGGACGGTCATCGGCTGGTACGCCGAGGCCGGACGTCCGCTCGTGCCGGGCGTGGCGGTGGTGCCGGAGCCGCCGTGGCCGGCGGTGCGGGAGGCCTTGCTGTGGGCCATGGCCAACTCCCGTGCGCACCGCGTGCTCGCGCAGGCCCGTACGGCGGCCAGCTCCACCGGCGAGGAGGAGCGGGACACCGGGCGGGACGCTTTTTACACGGAGGCGGAGCGGGCGTTCGCCCACGGGCCGGCCGGGACGCCGGACCCGGTCGCGGTGCGCCGGCTGATGGAGGGGCAGGCCGAGAGCGCGGTCGTGCGGGGCGAGGACGCCGTGCGGCGGCGCGCGGCTGTACACCTGGCCGCGGCGGCCGGCATGGGTTCCGGCGAGGTCGGCGGCGAGCTGCTCGTCGAGACCCTCGCCGTCCTCCTGCCCCACCTGGACTGGGCGGAGACCGCCGGGGCCGCCCAACAGGCGGAGGAGGAGGGCACGTTCGACGTCTGGATGCCGGCCGGCGCCGTGGACCCGCTCGCTCTGCTGGCCGCGGCCGGCGAGCACGAGATGGCCCAGGCCCGCTCTCGGGCGCAGCTCCTCGCCGGCGTCGGTGGCCTGCACCTGATGTACGGGTTCCTCATGCCCGACACCCCCGGCCTCGCCGCCCTGCGGACGGCGATCGAGGACACCGGCCTGGCCGTGCTGCTCCACCAGATGGTCCCGCTGCTGATCAACCCCTCCGGCGTCCCGCACGCCCTGGCCGCCTGCCTCACCCCCCAGTACGGACACCTCGCCGACCGCGTCCACGAGATCCTCGCCGAGCACGCCCAGCACAGTCTGTTCACCGGGCCTGGCAGCCAACACCCCACTGCCCAGGCGTACATGGAGACCTGGATCGACCACATCCGCACCGCGCCGATCCGCCGCACGAACCCCGCCTCGGGCGACGAGTAGGCGAGCTGCGGGCGTACCCGACCGGGCGCAGCGGGGGACGGCCGTACGCCCGTACCGCGCCGCAGCTGGCGCCCGCCGCCGAAGCCCGGTCGACGCCGGCCGTGTCCGCAGGGTCCGCCGGCCCCGGGACGCCTGGGGGTGGGATGTGCCGACGGGCCGGTGCCCGAGACTGCAGGAGCCACCCCCTCATCCCTCCCGAATTCGAATACCGCATTTCTTGGAGCTCCCTTTCCTGGTCGCTTTGAATTGCTTTACCGGTGAACTCAAGCCTGTTTTTGCCGGGCGCTCTGGCGGTGTGTGTGGTCGGAGAAATTGTGCGACCTGCTACCTCGGGGGCGTGCGGAGGGGCGCGGAGCGTGATCGGGCGCCGGAGTGCGTGTGCGGGGGCGCGTGGAAGCGCGCCGGGTCGGCCGACGGACCGTCGTGGTGGTGTCGAGGCTTGCAATATTCGGTGGCCGGCTCACGGGGACTGTCTCGGACGCATCGTGCGTCTCGGGGCCCGCTGGGGCCGTCCGGGCCCAACCGACCGTGGCTGGACCGGAGTTGGCCGCAGAGGGGGCGGGGAGGGCTCCGCACGGCGGCCGGGCGGTACGCCGGTGCCAGGTCCAGGGCGCTGGGCGCCGTCGACGTCCCCGGAGCCGACCAACGCCTCCCTCAACTCCCGCAGCGAGGGCCTCCCAACCCGGCGAGCGTCGGGCCAGTCCGCCCCCGCCTGAGCAACTCCCCTACCAGGCTGGCGACTTGGCCCCCGGGGCGGTGCGGCGTGCGTAGGCGTCGAGGCCCGGCAGGCCGGGTTGGGCTTCGGCGACCTCGGCGGTCAGGGCGCGTACCGAGGGGCGGCGGGCCTCGCCGGGCGCGGCGAGTTCCACCAGGCGCAGCTGGGCGAAGGCGCCGGCGATGTCGCCGGCGTCGAGCAGGGCGCGGGCGGTGTCGGTGGCGGCGCGGGCGCGGCGCTCGGCCGTCGGCAGCACCTGGGGGTCCAGGCGGGCGGCGTGGGCGAGGGCGGTGTCGACGTCGCCCAGGCGGCGGTGGATCCCGATCCGGTACAGCGCGCACTGGCCGGCCGACAGCTGAGACGGCCGGCCGTCGGCGTGCGGGTGGCGGGCCAGGCGCAGGGCCGTGTCCTCGGCCTCGTCCGCGAAGTCCCGTGCGGAGGCGCCCAGATGGGCCTGGGCGGCGGTGTAGGCGGCCGTCAGCGCCACCATGCCCGTCGCGTCCAGCTCGGCCGCCGAGGGCCGGGAGACGGCCGTCAGGTGGGCGCGCGCCTCCTTCAGCAGAGCGAGGGCCTCCTGGGCGCGGCCGGTGCGGCGCAGCGGGGTCGCGGCCGCGCGGGCCGCGTCGGCGAGCACCACCGCGTTCCCGGAGCGGCGGGCCGCGGCGCCGGCCAGGGCCGCGTACGCGCCGGAGGCCCCGGTGCGGCCTTGCTTGACGGCCAGATGGGAGGCCAGCACCCACGTCCCGGCCGCCCGGGCGGCGCCGGCCGGGCCCGCTGCAACGCCGTGTTCGGCGCCGTCCAGGAGCAGCGGCATCAGCCGGCCGAGCCGGTCGTAGGCGCCGGCTGCGAACAGCGCGCGGGCCGCGGCGAGCTCGGCGTCCGAGACCGCCGGCGGGTCCTCGGCGGCCCATACCGCCGCCGGCCGCACGGCGACCGCGGCACCCAGCACAACTCCCGCGCCCAGCAGTCTCCGCCGCTCCATCCCGTTCCCCACCCCTTCTCTGACGTCCGGTCGAACACCGGGGCGCCGTCACGACGGTAGGGCCGGCCACCCGGGCGCCGGCAGGGCGCACACCGGCCCGCCGCTGTACGCCCCCTGGCACCGCGGGCCGTCCAACTGCCTGACCGCCAGCACCGCGTCGTCGTTGCCCGGGTGACGGCAGTGCGCCCGTCGGCCAGCCGCGCACGTCCGGGCGCCGCCGTCGGCCGGCGCCGCCTCGACTTCTTCGGCGCGGCGGGGCCGGCCACCTCATGCAGGTGCGGGCGGCGCGGCCTGGGGCGATGCGGCGTAGTCGTCGGCTGCCTTGACGTCCTCGGGGGCGGCCCAGCCGTCGTAGCGGGTGCCCAGGGCGGTGGTGCTCGTTCTGGGGACGAGGCGGCCGTTGAGGGCATCGGCGACGAACTCCGTCAGGGTCCGTTCCTCGTCGTGGTCCCAGCCGGCGTGGACGGGGCCGTGCCAGGAGGGGCTCGGGTCGCAGACTTCCCCGCAGGACACGACGCTGAAGCGGCTCACGAGCGGATGCAGACGGCTCCACGGCCTGTCAGGCGCCGCGGGGCGGTACAGGCGTGCGGCGGGCACGTGAGCGAGCCAGCGCGCGGCGCGGTGCGTGAACCAGACCACGCCGACGCCGTCGTCCTGGTAGCGGCGGGTGCGCGCGAGGACGTCGTCGAGGGGCGCGGAGGACAGCTGCGCCTCCAGAGCGGTTAGCCGGCCTCCCGCAGTGGTCACGAGCACGTCGGCCCGCCAGCCGCCGTGCGCGGCACTGGCCTCCAGCTCCGCCCGGTGGCCGGCTTCCCGCGCAGCGGCGGCCAGCGCCCGCTTCAGGCTGCGGTGCTCTTCCGTCTCGCCGGCGGCGGCGCAGGCCGTGGTACGGCGGTCGTGCGCGAAGAACCGCCCGCCGCGCCCGGACACCTTCGCGTGCATCGGCAGTCCGCACTGGGTGCAGGCCAGAACAGGGCGCGGCCGGACCCGGTACACGGCCTCCCAGGCCAGGCCGCAGCCCAGGCCGTCGAGGGTCGCATCCAGCGTTCCGTGTCCGTGCAGGCGCGCGGTCAGTGGCATCGGCTGCTCCTCCTCGCTGATCGGCCGCAGATATCCCCCAGGCGCAGGAGCGGCAACGTCGATGCGCGCCGGCCCGGGACCGCGCAGGGCCCCAGCGCGGGCCGGGTGTCACCGGCCGGCGAGCAGGCCGGCGAGGACGCCGGCCCGGTACGACACTTGTGGGGCGAGCGGGCGCACCAGGTGCCGCATCGACGCATTCGCCGGGTACCGGACCCGGCCGGCGGGCAGCTCCAGGTCGAGCGGGGCCCCGGGAGACAGGACGTGAAAGCCGTCGCCCTCGTAGTACGGCGCCAAGTGCGGCTTGTGGGTGTGGATGCCGCCGAGCATCGCCTCGTAGCCCTGACGGCTGTAGGAGCGGACCAGTTCGTCGACGAGCCGGTGCCCCAGCCCCTGGCCGCGGGCGCCGTCGGCCACCGACACCGCCTCCAGCTCGACGAGCGACCTCGACAGCCTCAGGCACAGCTGCCGGCCCAAGCCGGCTTCCATCGCCATCAGCCACTCCACCGGCGGGATCGCATGGGCGAGGCCGACGACCTCTCCCGCCGGGTGTTCCTGGGCGAGCAGCAGGGTCGCGGTGCCGAACTGGGTTGGCAGTCGCCAGCCGGTGCGCATCCGGTCGACGATCTCCTCGGGCATCGCCGCGTCCATGAAGTCCACCGGCTCCAGGAGCGCGCGCACCACCTCGGGGTCGTCGTCCAGGGTGGCCGGGCGGATCAGGTACCGGTCCAGCACCACGACACCGGGAGCGGCATCGGGCTCGGGCGCCGCCGGTGGCGCGTTGCGGCGTTCTGCACGTCGTCGAGAGGCTCGTCCCATACCCCTTATCCTCTCCCAACTCCGTTCAGAACAACGGGTGATGACCCTCGCGGCCCGGCGCGGGGCGAGGCCCTCGTACGGCGGCGAGCAGCAGACCGACCCTGAGGAGGGGGCAAGGCGGGCCGGCCGTTGGCCGGCGTGGGGCGTGCCCCCTGTCGGGGGCCGCGTGGGGGTGCGGGGCGGGTCCCTTTCGGGACCCTGGCCGGATCAGGTGCGGGCCCGGGGCCGTTGGCCCCGGGGCGGGGTGGGTGTTGTACGGCTGGTGGGTCGTCGTGGGGTGTGGGCGGGGTCGTGTGTCAGCGTGCTGTCCGGCTGCGGCTGTTGGGGCCGCCGCGCGAGCGCATGGTGGTGCCGGCCTCGGTGAGCAGGCGGTGGACGAAGCCGTAGGACCTGTTGCAGCCGTGTGCGAGGGTGCGGATCGAGGCGCCCTTGTCGTAGGCCTTCTTCAGCTCGGCGGCGATCTTCTGTCGGGCCGGCCCCTTGATGTGGACGCGGATTCCCAGCATGTCGGCCTCCTTCGGGCTCGTGAACGGCTGCGGCCGGCGCCGCGGTGAACCGCCGGGCGCGGCGCCGGGTGGCTCACCTGCGGGTGGCGGCGTCGACGTCGCCGACGTTGACCAGCGCCGTCCTCAGCTCCTGCACCCCGCAGGGGCGTTCCCCTTGGGGCAGGGCCATTGCGGCGTCCAGCAGGGCGCGGGCGTTGCGTCGTACGGCCGCCTCCCGCCATGTCCCGGGTGCCTGGGTGACCAGCGCTGCGGCCAGGAGCAGGGCATCGGCACGGTCGGGGTGCGCGGCGGCGCGTTCGACGACGAGATCGGCGTCGGTCAGGGCCGGGGAGTGCTCGGCGCTCGCCCGCATCAGCTCGAGCCACGCCGTCTCCCCTATGGCCGCGTCCGCGAAGGCGCCGGCACCGGCGAGCGCACCCGCCGGCAGGCCGGGGGCGGCGAGCGCGGCCCGCCACAGGCCCACAGCCGCCTGCACCCGCACCTGCTCGGCCGGCGGGAGCGGGCCGTCGGCGCCGGTGTGCGGCGTGCGGGCGGCGATCGCCTCCAGCAGGCGGGAGACCGCGGCCACGTCGCCGGTGCCGTCCGCCAACTCGGCCCACCATGCGGGGGGTTCACCAAGAAGGGCGGGGTCGTCCAGGAGGGCGTTCGCGAGGTGCTCGGCGGCGCCGGGCATGCCGGCGCGCAGCGCGGCGAGGAGCTCGGCCCGGTCCAGGGCGGCGAGCAGCTGCCCGTCGGGGCCACCCCAGCGCAGCCAGGAGGCGGCCGGCGAGGGCCGGCCGGACACGAGACCGTACAGGGCGGTGCGGTGGGCGGCGGCGAACGCGGGCGCGTGGCGGTGCAGGGCTGGCAGGTGCACCCCGATCGCGGTGGCCACCGCTTCCTGGCCGGCGTGCGCGGCGAGGACGCCGGCGACCGTGTTCAGGACCTCCTCGGGCATCTCGCCGGTGGTACGGGCCTGGTGGACGGCGTACTCCAGCAGGCAGCCCAGCGCCCGGACTTCCCTGTCCGATCCGATCAGCGCCGGCGTCGTCCCCTCCCCCGCGGTCCCCGCAGCAGCGGCGGCCGGATCCGGGGCCGGGGGCGCAGTGGAGGTGGTGGTGCCGTCCTTGGTCTTGGCGGCGGGGGCGGTGTCCCCGGCTCGGCGGGTGAGGGAGGCGACCAGGGTCTGCAGGTACGCCACGGCGTCGTTCGCCTGCTCCCCGGTGAGGGCATCGGCACGCCAGGCGGCGGTAAGCAGGTCGAACAGCGCCTGGTCGGCGAAGGACACCCCGGCGGGCCAGCGCCGTACGCCGTCGAAGCCGACGGTGGGGGCCCTCTCGCCGAGGCCGCGGCGTACCTCGAGCGCCGCGGCGACGGCCGCCGGCAGCGCATCGTCGGGGAAGGCGCCGGGCCGGTCGGCGTGGGCGGCGGCCGCGGCGAGGTAGAACGCTGCGAGCTCCGGCCGGCCCAGGGCGGTCAGGACGGCGGGCACATCGGTCGTCCAGGCGGCCGGGTCGGCGGCGACGAGGCGGTGCAGCACCATCGCGTACCCGTCGTCGCCGGCATCCGGGGCACCGGCGATCCGGGCCGCGGCCGCCACCGGCCCTTGCCCGACCGCGAGTTCCGCCAGGTCCTCGGCCTGAACGGCGGTGGTGGTCTTCGACGGTTCGAGCACGGCCTGGGTGCGCGGGTCGGACGGGCCGGCGGGCTCACGGCGGCGCAGCGCCTGAAGCAGTGACTCCCAGCCCTGAAGGAGCGGGGAGGTCAGGACGGGCGACCAGTCCCACACCCGCAGCCAGGTGGCGAGCGGCTCGGCGTGGCCGTCGGCGGACTCGGTGCCGGCGGGCAGGACCTCCTCGACGAGGGCGGCGGGCGGCGCGGTGCCCAGGGCCGTGCGGACGTCCGCCTCCAGCTGCGCGGCGTGCTCGGGCGGGCAGGCGGCGAGGACGAACTCGACGAGGCGGGCCGGCTCCGGGTCGGGGTCGGCGGCCAGGGCCTGCGGGACGAGCGCGAGGGCCTGCTGCCACCACTCGGGCCCGTCCACGGCGCCGACGGCCGGCGGGCGGTGGGCGAGGTGCGCGGCCATCAGGCGGGTGTGGAGGCGGGCATCGAGGCCGGCCACCCGCCGGAAGTGGCGGGTGCGCTGGGCCAGGCCGGTGCCGGCGTCCGCGTCCGCCGCGGCCACGTCCAGCACGGCGCGCGCCAGCCGCGGCCCGCCGAACGCCGCGCTGTCACCGACGCGCACCTGGTCCAGGTCGGCGTGGAAGACGACCGGCCGGGCCTGCTCGGGAGTCAACTCGACGTCGTGGGCGAGCAGTTTGGCCAGGACCGCCCGGACGGCGCCCACGTTGCGGTGTGCTGGGCCGCGGCGGCCGGCCGGGTAGGCGGTGCACGCCAGCTCCCGCACCAGCATGGCGACATCGTGGTCGGGCAGGCGGGAGGCGACCTGAAGGGCGATCAGCCCGCGCATCTCCTCCTCGGTCGCCACCCAATCCGTGCCCGCCGCCTCGTCAGCCACCGCGCCCGCAGCGTCCTCGTCGCCGCCGTCGAGGAGGCCGGCGGCCTTCATCTGGGCCCTCACGCGCTCGGCGACCGCATCGAGCGCCAGGTGGCCGGTGTGCTCGTCCTGGACCGCGCCGGCCAGCAGGCCCTCCACCGCACCGATCCACTGCCCCGTCCGCTCGGCGCGCGGGAACGCGCGAGCCCACCGCGCCGCCAGGCGCAGCGTCGCCCCCACCTCCACGCCGTCCCCGTCCCGGACACCGGGGCCGGCCAACGCGGCCTGGAGCTGGGCGGCGTCGACGGCGTCCCAGTGGCGTACGGCCAGGCCCAGCAGCGCGTCAAGGGCGGATCGGCCGGTGGCGGCGATCTGCTGGGCCCGCAGGACGCCGGGGGCGCCCTTGTCGGCCGGTGCGTTCAGCCAGGCGCGGGCGGCGGCCGGGTCGGCGGCGGCGACGTGGTCGAGAAACGGGGCGGCCGGCCACCGTCCGCCGGCCGCCCCGTCCGGCATCAGCAGGTGCGGCGCGTGCTCCTGCAGAATGCCCAGCCACGCCGTGGCGGGGCCGGAGCGGAAGAAGTACGCCTCGGCGCGCGGGTCCGCCCAGCCGGCGAGTTCCTTCGCCTCGGCGGCGCCGGGGTGTTGGAAGGCGACCAGCTCGAGGACGCGGGCCGCGCGGCCGGGGAGCGGCACCAGCAGGTTGCGGGCCGCGGCGAGGATGTCCGCGTACAGGACGGCGGCCTCGCCGGGGTGAGCGCTGCGGCCGTGCAGGATCCCCGAGGCCACCCCGTAGACGGTTCCCCACACATCCAGCGCGGTCTCCTGCGCCGCGCCGAGCTCCACCTTCATCAGCCGCTCGACGATCCCCTGGGCCCGCGCCTGGTGATAGCGGCCCGGGCGGTTGAGCTCGTCGCGCAGCACGTCCGCGGCCGCCGTCACCCGCTCCCACGCCGTACTCGCCTCGGCGGACGCGCCGGACAGGCCACCGGCCGCGTCGGCGGCGATGCTGGCCGAACCGGCTTCGGCGGCCGGCCCGTCGGACGGGCAGGCCTCATCAGCCGAGGGTGCGGGGCCGGACAGGACGACCGGCCCGTGCGGCGCCAAGACCTCGGCGGTGGGGCGCGCGAGGGCGTCGACCGCGGCCAGCAGGCCTTGTGCCGCCGGCTTCAATCCCACCGTGACCGGGGCGCCGGGCAGGCCCAGCAGTGCGTCCGCCGCCGAACGCACACACGCCGCGGCGACCTCCGCCGGCCGCGCGAACCCGCTGCCGGCAAGGACTCGGTGGGCATCGCGCAGCAGACCCAACGCCCGAACGCCCGCCTCCCCCTGGGCCCCCAGTGCGTCCGCGAGGACGTCGTCGACCTCGGGCAGCACGCTCGCGCCGGCCGGCGCCACCTCGTCGCTCACCGCAGCACCGTAGCCCCGCCGGCCACCACCCCGGACCGGTATCGCGGATCCGCGACGGCCAACAGGCCCCGGCCTGCCGGCACTCCCCCACGCGCCGAGGCGGACACCTCCCTGTCGGCGCCCACCGCGGGCCGAGGCGGCCGTTCGGCGCGGCCGGCTGCTGCTCGTCACCACCGTCGCAGGCGGCCGGGGCCGGGCGGGCGCTCGTCGTACGGCCGGACCCCTGCCGCATGGGCGCGTGCGTGGAAGTGTGTGAACTTGTGAACGTCGCCGGGCGGTACTTCAGGTCGGGCGCAGCGGACGTCACCGTCGTACGGCCCCGTCACGCCGTGTACGGCGCGCGGCGTGTGGCAGCGCGGCCAGCACGGGTCGTCCACGACGTCCGTGGACCCGCTCCCCCGGCTCCGGGAACACGGCGCCGTGCGACGGACGATTCCCCCTGGGGCGAGGCCGTGTACGGCGGCGAGCAGCAGGCCGGCCCTGAAGAAGGGCCGGCCGTTGGCCGGCGTGGGGCGTGCCCCCTGTCGGGGGCCGCGTGGGGGTGGGGGTCGGGTCCCTTTCGGGACCCTGGCCGGTCGGGTGCGGGACCGGGGCCGTTGGCCCCGGAGCGCTGGCCGGGGCGGAGGGCGGCCCGTGTCGGGGTCCTGGGGGGCCGGAGCCTTCGGCCTCGGCCGCTGAGCCGTAGGCGGGGAGAGGGCTGCAGCGTGTCCGACATGCGATGAGCCGACACCGCGCAGGCGGTACCGGCTCTCGCGTCCTCGTGCGGCAACACGAGGTTGTTTCCCTTTAAAGCAATGGTTGGAGCCGTCGCCTCAGGGAGGGCATCTTGTGCCTTTGCCCGGGAGCATCCCAGCCGGTCGGGCGCGGCGCAAGCTGGCCTGGTTCACAACTGCATCAATTCCATGCGCTTCGAAGGCCGGCGCCGCAACTTCGTGAGCGCCAGGTACCCAAGGACCGATGAATAGGCGGTCAGTCGGCCTGAGCTGCTGAAGTCCGATCAGTTTTGCGTGTCGGCGGATCCGGGACCAGTAATGCATCAACCGCCCTCACGGGTGATGGGGAGGCTGGAGTTTGCTCGGGTGACCGATGACTATGTATCTGCACCACTGTCATGGGCGGCGGCAACCTCCCGTGGTGCATTCGGTTGGAGCGCAAGCCGGTGTCCCGGTGGCCTCGAGCCACCGGGCCCACAACCTCAGGGAGGCCCCCATGGCCAAGTCCTCGTCTGCCGCGTGCGTCGAACCCAGCTTTCCCGTCCCGCGACGTCTGAGCGGCTCCGAGGCGGTGGTGATCGTCATCATCATCTGCCTGGGCGGCGTTCTGGCGACGGTCGCCGGCATGAGCGTCCCCGCGGTGCTGCAGCTGCTGGCGGGAGCCGGGACGGTCGCCGCCCTGGTGGTCAGCATGGTCACCGGAGCACCGCAGCGGGGCCTGCGCCGGGTGCTGGGCACGCTGCTCAGTCCGCCGGACTGAGGGGTGTCGTGGGCCGCCGGGAGAAGCCGGTGACGACCGGCAACAAGTCGTTGCGCAGGCTGGCGGAGTGGCTGCGCGAGCAGCGCGAACGCCAGGGGCACTCCTACCGACAGCTTGCGGACGGGACCGAGTACGACCCCACCACGCTGTCGCGGGCCGCCTCGGGCGACACGGTGCCGCCCCGCGACGTCGTGCGCGCCTACGCCGAAGCGTGCGACGCCCGCGTCGAGGATGCGGACCGTCTGTGGTTGCAGGCCCGTCGCGAGCAACAGACCCGCTCCGGGCGGAAGGGGCGGCGCCGGCCTGCTCCCCGCCCGGAGCTCATACACGACCGCCGGGATCTGGGCGCCGCGCTGCACGATCTGTGGGAGCGGGCCGGTGCTCCCTCCACCCGCGAGATGCAAAAGCGGGCGGGCGACCACAGCGAGCTGCCCCACAGCACCGCGCACAGGATCCTGACCAAGCAGACGGTGCCGCGGTACGACTACCAGCTCGAGGGATTCCTGCGCGCCTGCGAAGTCCCCGAGACCCAGTGGCCCCCGTGGCTGGAAGCATGGCGCAGCGTCCTGCGGCACGAAAACCGGCGGCCGTCCCCGCCCGTCCGGCCTCACGAACATGAGCCGGGCGCCCGCGCCGATGCGAGGAGGGTGGTCGAGGAGTACGCCCGCAGGACGGGCGAGGACCCCGCCATGTGGACGGGATGACCACGGCGTCCTCTTGAAGAACCGCGTGAGGACGATGTAGGCGACGTTCTTCTTCACAGCCCCTTACACCAGCCCGGGGCCGGTGCCACAGCCCGGCCGCCGGGCCGCGGAGTTCGCCGGGCATGTGCCGCGGACCCGGTCGGGCGCCGTATGGCGCTCACCCTGCCGGAGTACGCCAAACCCAACCACATCGTCTCTTAAGACTTGCAATCATGCCATCCGGCACGTATAGTCTTAAGAGTCATAAAGGGAACGGCGACCATCCGGAGGGGCCCCGATGTACAGCGACGAGAGCAGCAGCGACGAACTGGAAGCCATCCGCACCGAGCGCCTGGACGTCGACCTGGAGATGGCGCAAATGCACGCCGAGGCCGATGCCTGGCACGCCGTGCGCGAGCGCGGGTACTGCAACCACGGCTCCGCCGTCGGCTACATCAACCCGCCGGTCCACGAGGTCCAGAAGCTCCTCAAGCCGGGCCAGCTCATCTGCACCGCCGGGTGCTCCACGATCTTCCACGGCGACGAGGACTGGTACGCCCAGCTCGACGACCCGATGGCCAACCCCGTCCCGCTGCCCGCCCGCACCCCGGCACCCGCCGGGAAGTGAGCACCGCCCTCGCGGGGCCGGACAGGCCCCGCGGGAGCGGCGCAGCGTCCCGCCCCGCCACCATCGGCCCAGGAGTACACGTGCCGTCCACGCCCGCCCAGGCCATCTGGCGTTTCGCCGACCACGACGTCGTCCGCACCAGCGAGGGCCGGACCTGGCACCGTGGCCTGCGCCGCAGCCAGCAGTGGGCCGTGCCCGGCGGTGACTCCCGCGAGCTCGACGACAACGCCGTACGCGGCCTGCTGTCCGCCGACCCCGGCGCCGTCTTCGCGCCCGCAGCGCCCGACGCCTACGCGCCCCTGCCGGGGCGCGCGCTGGACACCCCCGAGGACTTGCGCCTGCTCGACATCCGCCCGGCCACCGGCGCCACCCTTCACCGCCAGGTCCTCGACCGCGTCGGCGCGTTCGCCGGGAGCACCACCGGCGGCCGCCGCGCCCCTGCCCCCGGCCTCCGGCCCGCAGATGTCCGCGCCTCCCTGCTGGGCACCGCCCAGCGCCACCGCGCCGCCCGGATCACGCTCGACCGCGTCCACGGCCGCCTCCACGCCCGCTACGCCATCGCCAGCACCCTGCACACCCACACCTACGTACTGACCACCCCCTGACGCCCCCACCGCCGCGGGCCCGGGGGCGAGCAGCACCCCCTGGGCGCGGTCCGGGGGCCGGGCACGCCGGATCCGACCGCACCTGTGCACGCTCGCCTCGGGTGTCCGGGGCCGCCGCTACGATGACGGTGCACCAAGGGCAACCGCGCCGCGCCCGG
The DNA here is from genome assembly GCF_032436805.1 of Streptomyces sp. P17. Lineage (NCBI taxonomy): Bacteria > Bacillati > Actinomycetota > Actinomycetes > Kitasatosporales > Streptomycetaceae > Streptomyces > Streptomyces sp. P17. Next base: position 13,923 of record NZ_JAVRBF010000057.1, read on the forward strand.
TCCACACCACCTCGACGCCCACACCGCCGATGGGGACCGCAGACGTCTGAGACTCGCGCGAGCGATTTCGTCATGCCCTCCTCCTGGACGGCCGGCGCGTGTGGGGCAGCAGGCCGGAATGAGGACGTGAGACGCCATGACCAACCCCCGCAACCGGGAACACGACCGCGCCGTACGCCAGTACAAGCGCGAACACCCCGGCATCACCCTGGACCAGGCCCGCCAGGCCGTCGCCGCCCGCTCCGGCCAGCAGCCCAGCCTCCCGGCCCGGATCCCCGCCGCTCCCCTGCCCCGCCCCGCCGAACGGCTCGAGGGCTACATCCAGCGCGTCGCCGCCGCGGCCGGCGTCCAGCGGCACCGGGCCATGGAACTCCTCGGCCTCGCCCCCGGCACCTCCGCCACCGAACGCCTCGACGAACTCGCCGCCGGCCCTCTGCCCGACCACACCGTCCGGGCCCTCACCGCGGCCACCGGCATGACCGCCGACCAGGCCCGCGCCCTGACCACGCCGCTCCCCGCGCGCCCCGACCCGGCGGCCGTACGGCACATGACCGAGGCGGCCTTCGCCGCCGGGCACTTCCGCCGCGGCGGCGAGGGCAAGACCTCGACCTCCACCGACCTGAGCGCGGCGCTGGCCCGCACGTTCGCCCAACGGGCACACATGACCGACCTGGACTCGCAGCACACCCTCCTGTCCGCCCTGCCCGTCGACGAGCTGCGCCAGGCCCCCTACACCCCGGTCTTCGTCGATCTGGACTGGCCGGCCGATGCCACCAGGCCGCCCATCGACCCCGAGGTCTTCGACGAGGTCGCAAAGGCCCTCGGGATCGGGCAGGACACCGACGCGGACGCGCCGCCGAGCGAGTAGCGCGGCCGCCCCGGCGCGGCCGGACAGAGCCCGCGCCGGGGCCCGCACGACGCCAGCCAGGTCGGATTCCGGGCAGAGCAGCAGGTCAACAGCCCTGCGCAGCAGGGAAGCCACCCGATGACGACGGGGCGCAGCAGCGGGCACGGCAGGGACAGAACAGCACGTCGACCAGCCGGGCCGGCCGCTGGCCGGCGGTGGGGGCGGTGCCCCCAACCGGAGGCCGCGCGGGGATGAAGGCCCCGCGGGTCCCTTCCGGGACCCTGGTCGGGCGGGTGCGGGACCGGGGCCGCTGGCCCCGGCCGCAGGGGTGCTTCGGGGGGGAACCGGACCGGCGGTCGAGGCCGTCGAGCCGGGCCCCGGAGCGACCGCTTGCCGACCGGGCCTGCTCCTCACCTATGGCGTTCGCCCGGCCGCGGGATGCCGAGCACGAACCGCATCCCCTCCCGCAGCGAGGCGTCCTCCTCGGCAAGGACACGGTGCACCAAGTCCTCCGAGGGCCCCCATTGCGGCGGGGGGCTGCCGTAGTGGTGGCGTGCTTGATCGTCGGCCCGCAGTTCGAAGCGGGCCATGCCTACCCCGCCCGGGTCGGCGTCGACCAGGGCGTTGAGCGTGTCCCACCCGGGCGGGCCCGGCAGCGGGTCGGCGACGAATACGTAGACGCCGATGTCCGCATGGACCAGGACGTGACCGAGGCCGTGCGGGAACGGGTCCGGCACGGGCAGCTCGGCGCCCTCGGCCAGAGCCAGTTCGAGCGGATGGTGCCGCATCCGGCCCCGTGTGCCGACGAGGGACAGGTACGTGCGTTCACCACCGCGCCGCTCCGTGAGGTAGTGCGCCATGTGTTCGTGCATGCGCGTCACGCGGATGAACTGCCGGTACTCGGCGGCGCCGGCCCGGGCTTCCGTGGAGGCCGGGTCCGGGTGGTGCCACCAGGAGATGACGACGGGGACGTCCTCGCCGCTCTCCGGGGACTCGGTGATCTCGTACGAGGTGTAAAGGTGATCAGGCTCGTAGCCAGAAGGACTCACGGAATGCTCCACCACAGGGATCGTCACGGCACGTCCGGACACGAAGGTGCCCGGAGACCCCCGCATCGGCGGGGACAATCCCCGTAGCGCGACGGGGAGCAGAGCCCAGTTGCCTGGGCAGGCGGCCATCATGGCATGACCCGCTGACAGCGAGCAGCAGAGGCGACAACGGCCAGGCGGCGGCGCGGCCGGGCAGCACGACGTCGGTGGGGCCAGCACGCGGGCCGTAACGCCAGCCGACGGCAGAAGCAGCACGGAAGCCACCTGATGACGACGGGGCGCAGCAGCGGGCGCGGCAGGTACAGAGCAGCACGTCGGCCAGCGGGGCCGGCCGTCGACCAGGCGGTGGGGGCGGTGCCCCTTGTCGGGGGCCGCGCGGGGGCGAGGGCCCCGCGGGTCCGCAGAGGATCAGTAGTCCAGGAGGGGGCCGTAGTGGTGCTGGTGGAGGTCGATGGCCTCGTGGATGTCGGCTGCGGTGAAGCCGCACGTCACGGGTGTGAGCGTGCCGTCGGAGAAGTCGAGGGAGATGTCGAGCAGGACGGCCAGCAGGTCCTGGAGGTCGCGCGGGGGCAGAGTCAGGGTGTGGCGGGCGCTGCCCGGGAAGAGCTGGGCGGAGACGAGGTGGGCCAGGCGGTGCCAGTGCGGATCCCACCGGCCCAGGAGATCGGCGCACAGATGGCGGGCGATCGCGGTGGGCAGGGTGACGATCGGCGCGGCGAGCATGGCGTTCGGCCGGCAGCGGTAACGGGCCACAAGGTGCTCCTCACGAAGGGCGGCGGAACGGGCGGGTGCTCCTGCGGGGGCTCGCACCCCGTTTCCCGGCTTGAAAGACTGGTGCCTTACCCACGGACCACAGGAGCCGGCAAAGGGCCGGGCCCGCCGCGCGACGGCGAACGGCCCGGGCCACGTTGTGTGTCAGCCCTCCGCGGCGGTCCGCAGTGCCGGAGGGTTGTCGCGCACGAACTGGAGGAACCAGTCCGGAACCTGCCCCAGTTCGGCGTGGTAGCGCGTCCAGATCTCCCGGACGGGAAGGCGCCGCAGGCGCTCGTCGGGCAGGACCTCGTGGCCGGTTACCTCGATGCTGTTCCAGCGGGGCGTGGCATCGCCGTCCTGGAACCAGCGCACGCGCAGCCGGATGGGCCTAACACGGTGGCTGTCCTCGCCGTCCTCGACGGTAAAGTCCGGGCCGCACTGCCCCTGCCACACCTTCTCGTACGTCCGCTGCGGCGGCTTGGCCGTCATCGCGTTGTCGTACTGCACCACCTCGTCGAACCGCTCCACGCACAGCGAGGGCGTGAACCGTGCGGGTACGGACGGGCCGTCGGCCAACTCCATGTCCTGCTTCCTTTCCATCACAGCGCAATCGGTCTTCCCCGGCCCCCTCACCCCTGCGCACCGCCCTGCGGCGCGACAGCCGGGCCGCGTGCCGCCACGACGGATGCCGCGACAAGGCCCTCGTACTCCTGCGGGGATTCGAACCCCGATTCCCGGATCCGTAGTCCGGCGCCCTATCCGTTGGACGACAGGAGCATCGATCCGCAACGCCCCGCACAGCGGGAAGCGAGTCGGTACACGGCCCTCAGGCCGTGCGGGTCGCATGTCCGCGCCGCGCGGGGCGGCGCCGCAGGCCCCCGGGGGGCAAGGGCCTGCGGCCGGTCCCTCCCGCCCCGGGCGGGGGACGAGGAGCGGAAGGAACCAGTGAGCCGGTGGGAATCGAACCCACTCCTCCCTCTCTCCGAGGGGGTGCACTGCCTACACCGCGACTCCAGGAAGGAGCTATCTCCCCTTCAACCCGGAACGCTGGCCAAGCGTCCCGAGTCCGAATGTGGGCCACCGGGGAGGGGCGACATCAGCCTTCCGGCCCGCCACCCCGAACCCCCGATGACTCTTAAAACTATACATGCCACGAGAGCGACACGCAAGCCATAAGAGACAAGAACCGGAAGCGGCAACAACACCCCACCAACAACACCGAAGGGCACCGGCCGGCCGCCCCCAACCCGACCCTCATCTACATCGGCGTCAGCTAGCGCGCATGGTCGCCGGCCGCCGGGAGGGCCAGGAAGTCAATCAACGGGAGACCCGCTGCGGCACGCTCGCGGCACCGCCCGCACCGCGCCTCAACCGGATACACACCCCGGCAGTCCCGGCACGGCGCCGACTTCTCCGCCCGCCGCTTCTCTTCGGCCTGGCGTTCGCGCCGGTCCTGGATGCGGGCGCGCGCACGGATCCGCTCGCCCTCCTTGCGGGACTCTTCCGCCCGCTCCTCCCACCGTTCCACGGCCTTGCGGGCAGCTGCCCGGCGCCGGGCTTCTTCCCCGCCTCCCGGCAGCACGGGAAGCGCGTTTGCGTCCTGGCCGTCCTTGCTGTCCCACTGCCGGGCACGGCGTGCCTTGCGCACGGCCGCCATGACTTCCGCCTCCGACCGGAGCGCCCCGGGGGCGAGATCAACTTTGCGCAGGGCTTCGATACCGTCGGCGGTCGCCACGACCAGCCCGGACGAATCCCGGGCGAGGAACCCAGCACCCAGCAAGAGGCGCACCCGCTCGGCCTTGACGAGCTTGCCCCTTCGGCCCACCGCCCCCAGCGCGCGGAACTTTCCCCCGGCCTCGGGGATCAGGTGACCGGCCGCCGCCTTACGGACCACGTCCGCGAACTCACGGGACCATCCGAGACCGGCCACCACACGCGCCGCCTCGCCTGCCTCCAGGGCGCCCGCGCCACCCGGCACGGCGACGGGCGCTGCCTCGATCGCCAGCCGCACGGGGGCCGCAGGGAGCGCGAGCCGTACCGGCACAGCCTCGGCGCCCGTCGCAGCACGCCGAACAGGCGCGGACCGGTCCTCGTCCCACTCCCCGCACCGCTCCCACCCGGCCGCCACCAGCGCCGTGTCGGCGTCAGCGCCGGTGAGGGCCGCCACCTTGAGAGCCTCCACGCTGGCCGTCGTCGCCACATGCTCGGCCGCGCTCACATGTTCATCCCGCGGACCGCTGACATGGACCCACAGCCCCGCCGCGCCCGCATTGAACATGTACGCACGCAACGGCGGAGCGTCGAGCGGTGCCAGCGCGTCGTCACCAGTTGCCGGCAGGGGGAGATCTCCATGTTCGGCATCCCCCTGGCCGCCCTGGGTGGCCGCATTACGCATCGCGTACGCCCGGGCCTCCTCTGAACGGTGTGCGTCGTACGCCTCCACCGCCTCACGGGCGATCACCAGAGCAGGCAGAATCTCTGCGCGCACCATCGCCGCGCCGCCGGCGGTGCCTTCGGCCTCGGCCGCACGCGACATGAGCGGCTGCACATCCGCCGTCGCCGCCTCGGCAACTTCCCGCGCATACGGGTTGCTGTGCGGAACGTCTCCGCGCTCCATGCGGTCCTCCGACCACACCCGCGACACCGCATCCCGCTGCGCCCGGCACTCCGCCATGACAGCCGCGTACGCCTCCGCCTCGGCCGGGGGGTCGTCGGGGTGCGGCTCCTTCGCCACGACGGCACCGGCACCGGCCGCGACGACGTCCACCACCGTGGCGAACCCGTTCACGGGCGGCCCGTCGTCGTGGGAGGTGACCAGCACGCCCCGCCGCCACACGGCCGGGTCGTCCGCCGGGGCAAGTCCCGCCCCGTCGAGGGCTGCCGCAATGTCCCAGTCGGTCACGTGCGCCAGGTCGGGAGCCTGCTCACCCCGGAGCCCGCGCGCCCGAACCGGCACGTACCCGCCATGCACCGCGCCGCAGGTGCACACCAGTCGCATGACCACGCCGGGCGCCTGGTGATACGCGATCACCTCGGCCCTTACGGGGGCCGGACGCTCAGCCGCATCGAGGGCGGCGCACTCGGCCTGTCGGCGCGCGATGACATCGTGCGCTTCTTCGATGGCCTGCCCGTCCCACTGGCGGCACTCCTCGGCCGCCGCCTCCGCCGTCTTCGCGAGGTCTTCCATACGCGCGCACTCGCTGATGTAGTCCGCCAGGTACCCGGCGTCGCGGTAAACCTGCGCCGAGTCGGCAATCTGCCCGGCGGACCGTCCCGCACGCGCGGCCTCCTCGTACGCTTCCTGACACCACGTGAGGAACTGCCAGCCCTCGTGTCCCTCCCCGGCCTCGCGGCACGCTGCCTCGGCGACCTCCACCGACTTGGACGCCAGCCGGACGGACCCCACGGTGCGCGCATGCGCATCCTCGAACCGGGCAACAGCCGCCGCCCATGCTGCGGCCGTGACACCGGCCGCCTCGCGCTCGGCGCGCGCCGTCTCGGCGCCCTGGCGTCCCGTCTCGTCCGCCTCCCGGCGTGCATCGGCGCGCTCGCCGGCGCGCCGGGCATCCCAGTGCAGGGCGGCCTCGAAGTCCTTTACGCCCTCGTACGCGGCCTGCGCCGTCTGAAGTGCCTCCCACTCGGCCGGGGCATGCTCGGCAAGCTGCGTCGGCTCCCCGTAGGAGATGTGCGGGTACTTCGACCAGTCCGCCAGCGCCTTACGGTCGTTGGCCGTGTTGAACCCCCGGGGGTTCTTCCGCACGGCCGCCGCCGCCTCACGCAGACGCTCCGCGCCGCGCCCCTCGATGCGGTCGACGACGGCCATCGTGAACGCCACGGCCGCCGAATCGACACGATCCCCGGCCATGAGCGCCGCCTTCGTGAACCGCGACGGGAACGAGACCCGACGCTCGCTGTTCCGGCTGGCCGACCAGGCGTCGTACTGCGCCACGAACGACAGCCCGGCGTCGCCGTTGCCCGCGTGCGCCTGCCCCTGGTAGTCGGTGTGGCCGTCGAACCAGCTACACCAGTCCCTGGCGGCATCGTCGAACATGACGATCAGGCCCGCGTATCCGCGCGCCGTCGGCTCACGGCCGACCTCGGCCAGCCGGGCACGCCACGCCGCCTCCTGCGCGTTCAGCCGTTCCTGGGCCTCAGCGATGATCGGCGCGGCGAGTGCTTCCCGCTCCGCACGGGCCGTCGCCTCGGCGATACGTTCGGCGGCTTCCTTGACGTGCTGCCCGGCCAGCACGACCACCCGGCGCCACGAGGCGCACCCGCGAGCGTCGGCGCCGTCGGTCTCCGTCAGCCACGCGCGGGCGGCCTTGACGGCGTCGACCGCCGACCGCTCAGCGTCGCGCGCTTCCGCATAGGCAGCCGACGCCAGGTCGACCGCCCGCGCGCCCGTGGGGGTGGAGCCGTCCAGGGTGTTGAACGCGTCCCGCGCGACCGCAAAAGCGGCCGTCACCTTCGATACGGCGGCGTCCATCTGGCGCACCCATTCCGCAGCGTCACGGCCCCACACCGTCCGCCCCGTGCGCTCGTGCTCACGGTTCACCGGACGCGTGCCCTTGACGGCCTCCCGTACGGCCTTGAATCCGTCGCTGGAGGCAGACCCCAGGTACGAGCCCTTGTCTTCCGACCACGCGCACACGTGCTCTCGCTCCTCCAGACCCGCGCGCACCATCACCAGCCCCGTGATCACGACGGCGCGCGCCCACGTGCGACCCGTCCAACGGCGCTCCACGCGAACGTCCCAGCCAAGCTCCGCCGCCTCCTGGACGATCAGCCCGGCGTTACGCGGCATGCTGGCCAGCATCTCGGCGCCGGCCGGCCCGGAGACGGCCTGAGCATCGCTCGGCTTGCCCTCGGCGACGGTCGCCGGGACCGCATCGTGGTTGGTGGTAACGACTGACATGATCACTTCCGTTCTGAGATGGGGGCGCTTGCTCGGGAGTCGGACGCGTAATGCCTGCGGCGGGTCGGTCGCCGCGGCGTGCGCCGTCTGGGCGGCAGCTGGCCGGGCAGGAAGGGAGAACCAGGGGGCGAGGGACCGCTCAGGCCCAGGTCACTGCGCGCCCCTGGGCGGCGCACCACACGGCCAGGTCGTGGAGTTCGGTGAGGCGGTCCTGGAGGTATCCGGCCGGGCGGCCGCAGTCGATGAAGCGGCCGTCCTGCACGGCCGGGACTCCCGCGTCGGCGGGCTCGAGGGCCAGTGCGATCAGGCAGTGGCCGAGGAAGTCCTCGGCCGCCGCGTGGCCGGTAAGGTCGCCGAGTTCGTCCGCCAGGCCGAGCACCTCCAGGACGCGGCGCGCGTTGGCGTTGGCGAGGTTGACCTCGGGGACGTCTCCGGCCGGGTCGAGACCGATGACGAACGGACGGCAGCGGCCCGGGTACTCGCAGCCGGGCAGTTCGACGAGGTTGGGCTCGGCCGGGTAGGCCGCGCAGGCCGCCTCGTAGGTGGCGTAGGGCGTTGCGGCGGCCTTCGCCGCCGGGCAGCAGCAGCTGATGATGAACGCCTTGCTGGGGACGTGGGCGGCGGTGAAGGTGACAGACATTGTGCGCTCCTCGCTCCCGGCGGCCCGTTCCGGCCGGCCCCGTGTTGACTCTTAAGACTCTACATAAGGCGGCACGAGAGCGCAAGTCATAAGAGACAGGATCGAGCGGGGCGCCCTCGCCGAGGGGACGAGGTCAGCCAACGAGCACCAGCGGGCAGGAGTCTGGCCGGTCGGGCCAACCGGTTCAGCCGAGTGCCGCGACCCGGCTCTCGGCGTCGAGAACAGCCGCCGCGAGCTCGATGTCGTCGCCCAGGTCGATCCCCTTGCCCGCCAGGTCGGCCAGGAGGTCGCGCGGCGCTGGGTCCTCGCCGCGGTCCGCCTCAGCGATGTGCCGCGCCACCGCCGTACGCAGCGCGGCCGCATCGGTCTCTGCGACCGCCAGGCGCAGGAGCACGGGCGCCAGCTCAGTCCGGCACCATCGGCCGAACTCCCCGTCGGCGTCGCCGGCCCGGGCGACGCCGGTGAGGCCTCGGGCGACACGGAGCACAGCGTCGAGGGACGCAGGCTTGCCCGGCCCCAGCAGAGCGGCGAGCTCGGCGAGCAGATCAGTTGCGCCAGGGTTCGACAACGACTCTCCAGATCGGAAAAGGGGATGGTGGGGGCGGCGGGCGGCTCGTACCGGCGGGGGGACGGCGAGTGGCGAGACAAGCAGGTCGCCGGTGCATCGCCCCGAACAAGCGGGTCACGACTGTGCGGCGCCTCTACTGAACACAGCCCGGCGCTTCAGCAGGCCGTACCGCCAGGCATGCTCCAGGCCGGTCTCGGAGTCGGGGAACGTCAGGCCGTAGTGCCACGGGTGACGCATCATGCCGATGATGCCGAAGCCACCGAAGTTGTTCCCGACGACGAGGGTCACGTAGTCGCGGCTCTTCGTCGTTATGAAGGCTATGGACCACGGCGTGGCCTCGTCGGCGCCCCAGCGGCGGTTGACGGCCAGGTTGAACGGCTCGGGGTTCCGGAAAGGTGCAGCGGCGCCGAGCGCCCGTCCGAACCAGTGGACGAAGTCCTCGGGACGCTTCTCGGTGAACGCGGACAACGCCGTCTCAAGGTTCTCGGCGACCTCAGGCACACCGGTGGGTCCGTGCGTGAGGAAGGGGCGCAGCTCCCAGCGGACGGCGGCGATCACCTCCGTGGAGCGGACGGGGTACTCCCGACCAGGTACGACGAGTTCGTAGGGCGCGGTGCGCTCCCAGTTGGTGAGGCGGTCCTCCGCCTCAGGGTCTGCGAGCGCGTACTTCTTTGCGGCGGGACGGGGCTGGCGCCTCACGGGCGCCGCGGCCTGGCGCCGGCGCTGCTCCCGGGCTCGGCGGTCCTGCGCGCCGTCGATCCAGTCGCGGCAGACGGAGCAGGAGCTGTCGGTGTCCTGGATGACTATGTGCGGGTCCCCCGGCCACGGGGAGGGGCCCGTTGCCTTGCAGCAGGCGGCGACGGCGGCCCGGGCCGTGTCGATGATCACTGCGGCGGCCTCGTCGATCGTGTCGGGCAGGCGGGCGCAGAGGGTCTCGAAGTTCAGGACCTCACGCGGGTCGTCGGCGCTGAACCCCGCCGTGAACCCGAGGCCGTGAGGAGCGCCGAGGAACCCGCTGCCGCCGTCACTTGCGACGAAGCCGTTGGCGGTCAGCACGGCCGCGACCGCACTGGTGCGGCAGGCACGACCGCTCGCCGCGCACAGCCGGTCGTCCGGCATCCAGGCACGCTGCCAGTTGCCCTTCAACACCAGACGGCCCGCGCGGACCTCGGCCATTCTGGTCTTCCAGCGGTCGGCCAGCTCCCACGAGGCGCGGGCTTCGGCCGGGACAGTGATGCGGGTGGTCATGTGCGGCTCCAAAGCCGTTTGGGACTGGGCGGGTTGACGGGAAGGCGGTCGCGGCGCGGGCGGTCTAGGACGCTGCCGGTCGACGCCGGTCGATCGCGGCGAGACGCTCCACCAGGGCGGCGACCTTGGCGCGCCCCTTGTCGGCCGCTTCGCTCACCGTGCGTTCCACCGCCTCACGAAGCACGTACGGGTCGCTGAAGTCGCTCGGCCACTCGACGCGGGCCAGCTCGACGCCGCATTCGGTGACGGTGCCGATCACCAGGACGTCGTCCGGGCCGCTCTCGTCCTCCCGGTACCAGGGCTTGTCCTGGTCCGTCAGCCGCCGCACGTGGATGTCCACCTGGAGGCCCTCGTGGCGGAAGCGGCACCGGCCGTCGAGGCCGAGCCGGAAGCCCGGATCGAGCGACGGATTGGGGTGAACCTGCTTCAACTCCACTGCACGCAACTCCTGTTCAGCCTTCGGACGGCGTCTGTTGCCCGGACATCCCGTCATCCGTCCGTCCCGGGAATCGCTTGGCCCCGGGACGGACGGGAGTTCGGCGAGCGCGCCCCGGGTCGGGACCCTCACCCCTGCGCACCGTCGTACGGCGCGGCAGCCGGCCGCTTCCTGTCATGGCGGATGCCGTGGCAGGAGGGCCTCGTACTCCTGCGGGGATTCGAACCCCGGTTGCCGGATCCGTAGTCCGGTGCCCTATCCGTTGGACGACAGGAGCGTCGATCCGCAACGCCCCGCGCCGCGGGAAGCGAGTCGGTGCACGGCGTTCGGGCCGTGCGGGTCGCATGTCCGCGCCGCGCGGGGCGGCGCCGCAGGCCCCCGGTAGGGGGAGCGAGGGCCTGCGGCTGGCTCCTCCCGCCCCGGGCGGGGGACGAGGAGCGGAAGGAACCAGTGAGTCGACGGGAATCGAACCCGTTCCTGCCCCCCGGCCCGCGTGAGCGACCACGCGGGGTGAGGGGGCCGTGCAGCACCGAACACCGCGACTCCAGGAGGGAGCGACCCTCCCTTCAGCTCTGGACGTGGATCAGACGTCCAGGCCTACAGCCATCGGGGTGGGGCGACATCAGCCTTCTGGCCCGCCACCCCGAACCCCCGATGACTCTTAAGACTATACGCCATTCGGGAAGGGGGCGCAAGCCATAAGAGACACTCGATAGTGGATGCGTCCGGGGACTCCGCGCACGCCCCCTCCCTGCGAGCCAGAAGGGCGAGACGCTGGGGATGTGGACGCGGGGCGCACCGTGCCGACGGTGGCCCGGGCTAGTCGTTGTGACGGCACCAGCACGGTCGGCGTCAGCCCCCGCGCCGGAGTCGCTCCACCAGCGTGCGCCGTTCGGCCGGCTCGCGCTCGATCGCCTGCCGCAGGACCGTCATGTCGAGGCGGGATTCCACAGCCTCCCTCACGAGCGCGGCCAGGACGTCCGGGCGCAACGCTTCGGCCTGTGTCGTGGCGGCGCCCGAGAAGGCGCGCCGGTCCGTCGTGCTCGGCGGAGCCGTGGGCAACCCGTAGGCGACCACTTGGTCGGGTGTCACCGCCACCCGTACGAACTCGACGTCGGCGCCGCCGGCCGCGGCGAAGGCGGCGACGTCCTCCGCCAGTGCGGTCAGGATCCATTCCCCGCTCTGGTCGTAGTCCCCGACGTGGAGGACGCAGGTCCTCCTGCCGTCGGTGACGGCGCGCTGGGCGGCGTTGTACTTGCCAGCGAGCCCGTCGAATCCTCCGCCGGAGTAGCAGGCGATGCCGTACTCCCGGCCGACGCGGACGAGTTGAGGAACCATCCCCTCGGTCTCTGACCAGAGCTCCAGGCGCACCGTCTGGCCGTGCTGGCGGTCGACGCGGTACGACGTGGCGGCCGCTTCCATCGTCCGCCAGAAGTCCTCGGGTCCCGCGAAGGAGGGCGGAGCGGCGACGGCGACCTGTTTGTCGTCCCGGATCGCGTCCCAGGGGATGCGGCCGGAGCGGCGGGCCATACCGACGTACTCGCACATGCGCTTGTAGTCCTGCCGGGTCTTGGCCAGCACTCCTTGCCCGTGCAGGACGTAGTAGATCTGCCGGAGCGTGACCGGCAGGTAATCGGCGTAGGCGTCCAGGACGGCCTCGACGGCTTCGAGAACGCGCCGTGTCTCCCGCTTGGGCCGCCATTGCGGCTGCGGCCCGCGCGGACGCTTATCCGGCACCGCACCCACCTCCAGGTCGTCTCCTCCCAGAGTCCGCCTAGGCGTCCTTCCGTCTCAAGGGCGCGCGGCGGCAGCACAGAGTTCCGGGCCGGCGCCCGGCGCCGGGCGGGTGCGTCCTGGCGATCCCAGTGGGCCCGCGCGGGCCGGGCGGAGAGCTCGGGACGCAGTTCGGGGCCGACCCCGTACGGAGCCGACCCCGAGCGGTGGGCAGTCGTCTCTCAGTGGAAGCCGGACCGGTCGGCCGCGCGGTGCGCGCGGGCGCTGGCGCGCAGACGCCACGCCTGCCCCTCGGGCGGCTCCATGGGCTCGAATTCGCTGGTGATCCGCACGCTGAGCGTCTTCAGCACCTTGGACGGCCCGAGGATCGTGTAGTCGAAACGGTGGACCTCTTCGAGCGTGGCCCCCGGTCCCAGGTCCACCGTGTCCCAGTGACGGCCACCGCACTCGCAGCCGACCCGGGCGACCGTGCGCCCGTCCAGGGGGATGAGCTCCACCCAGTAGGGCACCCGGCGGCTGCAGTTGGCGGACCTCGCCTGGGCCCCATCGTCCCTCGTGATCTCGGACAGCCACTGTGGAGCGCTCACGAACAGCGGGGCATAGCGGTCGACGTCCCCGATCCGCTCCGGGGTCTGGTAGTCGGCGCGCAGCGCGAAGTAGACGGCCCTCGCGATCTCCTCGTGAACGAGGCGGTCGCGCGCGGTGCGGACGGTGACGGGCTCCTGCTGGGGCGCGCTCCTCCATTCGGTGCGGGCTTCACGGACGCGGACGCCGTAGTACCAAGCGGAGCCGTTGCCGGAGGCGAGGTTCGCGCGCACGGCACGCTCCAGGGCCGGAAAGCCGGCGGGCCTGCGCATGATCTCTTCGGCTTCGTCCTCAGTGATCACGCCGGCCTTGACGTACGGCTCCACAGCGTCGCGCGCGGCGCGCTCGGCCCGGTGCATCGGCGGCTCGGTCAAGAGGGGGTTCCTTTCGTCTCAGGTGTGAGCGGTCATCACTCCGGCCGCGACCCTCGTCGGCCGTAGCGGTGACTGGAGGGAGGGCGTCCAGAAAGGGCTGCGCGGTCGTGGGCGCGGGGGATCAGGGACAGGCGATCGACCGGCTGGATCCGTGCTGTGCCTTGAACTCGGCGGCCAGGCGCTCGTAGGTCGCGATGTCCTCGGCATTGCCAGGGTGGTTCTGGCGGACGAGCGTGGTGCCGCCGGGATTCGGTTCCTCGTCGAGGTAGGCGTCCAGCGCGGCCTCCCATCTGGGGTGTCCGGTGGAGCAGAACCAGAAGGCGTCGTCAAAGTATTCGACGCTCCACTCCGGGTCGAATTCCTCGTCGCCGGGGTCGTGCGTGTAGCCGAAGCGCCAGAAGCCGATGCTCCAGGTGCCGTCGGCGGACTGCCAGGTGACGTTTTCGCGGCTGCAGCTCAGGGGGGCGTTTCCCTTCGGGCGGATGGCAGTAGCGCTGCCCGGGCGGTCAGCTCCAGTCGTGGACGAGGAGCCAGCCGGGCGCGTCCAGCGCGCGGCCGGGCAGCGCCGCGGCGGCGCGGAGCACGACCTTGTCCCGCTCGGGCGAGGCCTCGAGGTCCTTGGCCGACTTGCAGGTGCCGGGCGGCAGTTCCTCGTAGCCGACGCCGATGACGACCCGGTCGTCGCGGTGCCCGTTGCCGCTGACGGTGTACAGCTGGACGTCCTCGTCCGTATCGTCCTCGCGCCGGCTTCGGCGCAGAGCCTCCAGGCCGTCGTAGACGACCGGCCAGTCCGTCTCAGCGAGTTCGACGCCGTACACCGCGTAGAACGAGTGGTCCAGGCTCAGGGTGGGTCTCCTTGATCGAGTCGAGGCCTGGCGGCCGGCGGGGCGTGACACCGGGCCACGCGGGCGGGATGCCCTGCCGCCGGGGGTTGTGGTCGGCGCCCTCGGGGCCCCGACCACAACCCATTTGACTCTTAAGACTATACAGACCGGCTCGCCGGAACGCAAGCCATAAGAGACATGTTGTGGGGTTCGCGGCCGATACGGCGTCACCAGGGGCAGCGGGCGGGCTCGCGGGCGGTCAGCAACGCGAGCGCCGCACCCAGGAAACCTCCGTCAGCGCCCGGCCCGGCGGGCGAGGAGATGCCGGATGGGCCGGGGGACGACGCGGGCCAGGCGGCGGCCGCGGCGGCTGCGCCCCTTGGCGGCGTACATCTCGGCGTCAGCGATCTTCAGCAGCGCCGAGAGCGGGTTGGCCAGGTCCTCGCCGGTCAGATCGGCGGTACGGGCCAGGCCGATGGAGGCACCCACGGAGATGGTGCGGCCCCGGTAGCGCACGGGCGCGGTCAGCAGGGCACTCAGACGCGCGATCCGTGCGGAGAGCTCGGGACTGTCAGCCATGGCCACCACGAATTCGTCGCCACCGAGGCGCCCTACGGCGTGGCCATCGGTCGCGGCCCAGTCCGTCATCCCTGCCCCGATGTGGGCCAGGATGGCATCTCCGGCGTCATGGCCGAATCGGTCGTTGATCGGCTTGAATCCGTCGAGGTCGATCAGGAGCACGACGGTGGGCCCGTCGGCAATCACATGGTGAGCCTGCGCGGTCCAGGCCGCCCGGGTAGGCAGGCCGGTGACCGGGCAGGTGCGGGCCTGGGCCAGCTGGCCGGTCAGGTCTGCGTTCTGGGACCACAGCTTCTCGGCGACCGGGAGGACCAGGGCGAGCGTCTGCCGTAAACGCTGAGGGCTCACCCCGTCCCGAGCGAGATCGCCGCGAGCGCGGTCGAAGGCGGCACGGGCGTCGGCGACGACGGCGGCTCCGTCCGCGCGGCCCGACGCCTCAGCGCGGGCGGCGGCCGTGCGGGTGGAGTGCGTTGCGGCGGCCATCAGGCGTCCCGCCGCGCGTCGCCCTGCCACTGACGCTTCTCGCGGCGCTTGGCGATCCGGCGGACCGTGCGATCGTGCGAGCGGCTTCCGCGACCCTTGTGGCCGTAGTTCAGGGTGTGGCTGCGGCGGAGCATCCCGCCCCCTTCCTCTCGGTGACTCTTAAGACTATACAGAGATCCACACCGCAATGCAAGCCTTAAGAGACACTTCCCGGAAATCCGCATCCCCCGTCATGGCCGACGGCCTCGCCGGAAGCACGCCTCACACCGGGACCGCAGATGATCAGGCGGACCGCCCGGGAGGGCGCTCAGCGCCTCAAGAAACGGACGAGCGAGAACCTGCCCGTGCAGCGCCAGGGAGACTCAACGGCGGGCGCCCGCAGCCGTTCCGCTGGCGCCGGTGCGCAGCGCACCGCGCGACTGGCGGCATCCGCCACTGCGGCGGACCCCAGAGGCCTGCGGCGAGGGCGATGACACAGTGACACAGCTGAACAGTGACACAGCCGAGCGCATCCACCAGGGAAAACAGGGGGTTGATGACACAGATCGAACTGTTCCGCGGCGGACGTGACACAGACGCCGGCCGCCGGCCGCCGCTCTCCGCCGGGGTGCGGCGACAGCGGGGAGCCGGTCAGCTGTCCCGCTCGTACGCGTCGTACGCGTCGCAGTTCGGGCAGGTGTCCATACCCGTGTTGGTCTCGTGCGGGCACGGGCGTCCGTGGGCGTAGCGAACCATGGCCATGACCGCAGCGCGGCGGGTGCGCCCGGTCCACGTGAGCCCGGCTGCGAACGGGGGCACGCCCGCGTCCCCGGCGGGAGCGAGGACCCAGGTGCGGGCCAGGCGGCCGGTGGCGGTCACCGGGTGCCGGAGGATGTACGGCCGTCCCGCCCAGCGGAAGTTGGAGCCGTTCCCGTCTGCGTTGCGCACGAGCCCACGGGATCGGACAAGACCGTTCCAGACCGCTCCGGCGATGCGCTCGCGGAACGTCTCGGCACCCTGCGGAGCGGGGGCCGGGCGGGGGGCGGTCGGGTGGGTCATCTCTGTGCCTTCCGGACTCTCAGGGGATCAGGGTGGTGATGGCGGGGCGGGCGGGAGCCGCCCTCTCGGCGCCTACGGCTGGGCCTCGACGAGCGAGGCGGCGTCCCGGGCCCAGGTGAAGCGGCTGCTGTGGTCGTCGGGTTCGGCGGCGGCGCAGAACAGCAGCCGCCGGACGGTGGCGAACCCCACGGCCTCCGGGCCGCCGAGGCGGGTCACGGCCTCGTCCCGGACGTGCTCCACCTCCGAAGGGGTGAGCAGGTCGCCGGTCGTGTGCATCGACATGTACAGGGCCTGGGCGGCGAGGCTGAGGCGCACGGCGGTGTCCTTTCGGAGGTGACGGTCAGATGTGGTCGTGGGCGCTGTCGCCGAAGGGGCGCAGAAGGGCCATCCGGAGGAGAGGGTCACGGTGTCCATCGGATGCTGCTCCTCGCTGCGGGGGCCAGCGGGGCTCCCTCCCCCGTGTCGACTCTTAAGACTCTACACCACGGGCATACCGCGATGCAAGCCTTAAGAGTCACAGGGGGTTCGATCAGTCGCGATTGAGCTTGATCGCGGAAACCATGGGCACTCCGCAGTACCGGCGGCCGCCGACGGTGACGTCCACCCGCGCGATACGCCGGTCGCCGGGGCCGAACCGCGCCATGAGCGGGGCCGCGACGGCGCTCACGCTGGTGCGGCGCGGGCCACCGGTCCAGGTGACCGTGATCTCCCCACGGCGCTTGCCGGTGCCGGTGCGCACGGAGAACTTGACGCCGGGGAAGACGCGGCGGAGCTCCTTGCGCAGATGCACGGCGGCGTACTTGGCCGGGATGACGCACGTAGCCTCGTTCAGTTCGGCGTCGCCGACGATCGGGGTCACGGACGTGTGGCGGACATGCACGAGCGGGCCGGGCTTGCCGTCCAGGGTGTACAGCTCGTAGCGGCGGGCAGGGCGCCCGAAAATCGTGGCGGCGACGCACAGGCGGCAGGCGCACGGCTGGACGGTCCAGCGGCCCCGGTAGGCGGCCTCCGTGCCGTGGTAGGTGACCCGGGTGCCGGCGGGCAGGCGCAGGGCGAGGTAGGCGGCGTCCGCAGGCTGGGCGGTCACGGTGGTCACGGTTCCTCCTGGATGCGTTTCATGCGGGTCACCCCGCCCTCTCGTCTCTTAAGACTATACATACGAATGACGCGTGACGCAAGTCTTAAGAGACGTCACTGGTTCGCGGTCCGGCGCCGCCCGGGGTGGGCGGAGCGACGCCGGAATCACGGCGCGGCCTACCGGCCGAGGCGTGCGTTACGCAGGCGCAGGCCCATGCGCTGCACGCGATAGCGGGCCGTGGAGGAGCCGGGGAAGTCTCCCAGGCCCCGCCAGATGCGGACGAGGGTGCGCTCAGACATGTCCTCGACCGTTCCCAGCGGGTGCATCTCGCGGCGGAACGCGAGACCGACCGTATGTTCGGCGAAACCGGCCGCACCCAGGGTGTAGAAGTACACCCGGTAGCCACCCGTGGGGTCGCCCTCCCGGAAGAGCCCCAGGACAACTGCCTTGCGCGGTCCGGTGTCCTCACCTTCGACGTAGCGGGGGCAGCGCACGACCGTGCCCGCCTCCAGGACATCCTGCGAGGTGATGGTGGCGGTGGCGGTCATGGCGAGCCCCTTCGTGAGGTGGAGGCGGCCCGTCCGAACCGCCTTGACTCTTAAGACTCTACATAGCTACGCCGGAGATTGCAAGCTTTAAGAGACACGGCGCCTTCACTCCGCACCTCCCTGTGACTCTTAAGACTTGCATTCAGCATCCCTCATGTGTAATGTCTTAAGAGACGCAGCCGAACGAACCCGGGAGACACCGTGAACCGCAGCCTGACCCGCAACATCTTCCGCGCGGCCCGGGGCATCCCGGACGTCGACGCCCCGTTCGCTCACCTCGTCGAGGTTGAGCACGTCTTCTCCCGCGAGGCGTTCGCGGATGCGCCGGCCCCCTGGTCTCCCGGCGACGACTTCGCGGAGGTCATGGGCGGGGTGTGGCTGCGCAGCAACAGCGACGGGACGCAGACGGCCGTGGTCGCCGGTGTCGGGCCCAAGCAGCTTCCTGCGGCCGACGGCGGGGACTGGACGGATGAGGAGGTCTGGACGGTGACGACGGCCGACGCTGATGTCTTCGCGTGGCTCGACGACAAGCCGCACCGCGTGACCTGGGCGCTGGGCCGGTCGGACGTGGTGATCGAGCGGGAATCGTACGTGGGGCACCCTCACGAGGCGGTGTCCGACTACTGGTACGGCTTCTACCTGCGCCACTGGTTCACTCCTGAGCGCCGCACTGACGGCCGTTACGGGGTGACGCTGGCGTGCGCGCCCAATGACTCCTGGTTCTCCGGGCCGTGGCCTCTGGCGGACGCGTCCAGCCGACTCCTGGCGTCGTTCGGCGGCCGGGCCAACGTCCGGACGGTTGAGGTGCCCGACGCGTCCGACCAGCGCGTACCGCACGGCGTCTCCCTCATGCAGCGCCTCTCTCACCTCTGACCCACACAGGGAATGACTCTTAAGACTTGCATTCAGCAGATCACCTCTGTATAGTCTTAAGAGTCAGCAGGGCGGAGGGAAACCCCGCCGAGACTCCACCGGAAGGACTTCCCGTGCTTCAGCTCCGCCTCGTGAACGAGAACGGCTACACCGTCACCGTCCCCGACTGCGAGACCGTGGTCACCGTCTCGGACGAGCTTGCGGACGCGACGGAGGAGTTCCTTCTGGGTGAGCCCGCCGAGGCGGACGCCGCCTTCTGGCGCCGGGTCGCCCGTGAGCACGCCGAGGCCCTCGGCGGCGAGGAGACCATCAATGGCCGCAACGCGCTGGCCAAGGTCGGCTACCACGACGCGCGCCGCTACCGCGTCCAGCGCACTCGGCTCTGACCGACCTGCGGCCCCCGCTCCAGCGGGGGCCGCCCCCTCCCCTTCTGACACCCAAGGAGTACCGGTGAGCGACAAGCAGCAGGAGATCGAGGCGCTCCTGGAGGCGGCGAGCCGTGAGCAGCTGATCAAGGCGGTGCGCGGCGCCCTGGCGGCGGCCGAGGAGGCGCGGCGTCCGCTCGACTATGCCGACTACGGCATTGGACAGTACCGCGACAACGCCGTCGTGGAGGCGGAGCGTGACGCTCGCGTCGGCGTCGCGGACGACGTCGAGCAGTCTCTCCGCCTGGTACTGACCGAGCAGGGCGCACCGCAGCCGGGCAAGTAGCACCGCAGGCGCGGACGCCGCGCCTGCGGTCCGCCGCCGCCCGACGGCGCGGCGTGACAAGCACCACAGACCATCAGATGACTCTTAAGACTTGCATCGCAGCCATCCTCAATGTAGAGTCTTAAGAGACAGCAAGGGGGACGGTCCCCCTCGCACGGACAGCAAAGGACGGACAGACGACATGACGGCGACGACCCAGACCCCCGCGCCCCTCTTCGGCACCGAGGACCTGATCATCTCCACCGTCGCCAGGCCGAAGGAGACGAAGCCCCACACCCTTCGTGTCGTCGACCTGTACATCAATGGCGACAAGCAGGGCGCGCACTGCGTCGTGTGCGACGCGTACGGCGAGCTGAACGCGCTGCGGGACCTCGGCCCGTACGCGTATGGCTGCACCCAGGTCCCCGCGTTCGAGAGCCCCGCTCCTCAGTGGATGTGAGCGCCCCTCGCCGGTCCCGCCCCGCCGGGCGGGACCGGCCTCCCGCACTACCCCTCAACCCCTGGAGATTCACCACGTGATCACCTACGCCACCGCCCAGGCCCTCGGAGACCGCCCCGTCCAGTGCGACGCGACGGCCGTCGCGACCGAATCGGGCGCCCGCGCCTGGACCCTCCTGGACGGCATCGGCACTACCACCCAGGTACAGGACTGGACGCGCGAGAAGGCGCGGACGCTCGCCCGCGTCGCTGCGGTAACCCACAGCCCCAAGGCGGCCATCACCGCCGCGCGGATCGTGTCCGACTCTGACGGTTACGAGGACGAGCACCGGCCGCCGGACGCGGTCGCGGTCGTCGCGGTGCGCACGGCAGACGGCCGCCTCCTCATCGGCTGGGCCGGTGACGCGCGCGCCTACTGGATGCCGACCGGCGGCGCCCTGGAGAAGCTCACCGTCGATCACAACGAGGCCGAGGCCCGGCGCGCGAGGGGCGAGACCGACATCCCGCCGGACTACCGCCACCTCGTCACGTCGAGCCTCCGGCGCTATGACGGCGAGGAAGGCGAGATCGGCACGGCGCGTCCGCTGCGCGCCCAGGGCGGGCGGCTGCTGCTCGTCTCCGACGGCGCTTACTCGCCCTTCGAGGACAACGGCATCGACATGCGTGCGCCGCTGGCGCAGGCGACCCCGCGCGGCGTCGCCTCCGCGCTCGTCCGCACTGCGGTGTCCTTCACCGACGTGCGGCGCGACAACGCCACGGCGATGGTCGTGCAGTTCGACTGACACCTCTTGATGCGGAGCCGCCGGCACCGGCGGCCCCGCATGGCTCCCCACAACAGTCCCCATGGCGTCTCTTCCTCGCCTCGCGCACCGGCCCTCGGGCCCGGGCAGCAACATCCGCACCCCACCACAGTGACTCTTAAGACTTGCATTCACCCTGCCGTCGCTGTAGAGTCTTAAGAGACGGCGGGCGGGAGGTTCTCCCGGCCGAAGCACAGCAGCCAGGAGTGAACCTCGTGACGATCGCCCTCCCCGAGATGACCGAACTGCCCCTGGAGGTCACGGAGTTCGACCGGATCGAGTGCACCGAGTGCGGGAAGGCCTCCCCCTTCCTCGACGACGGTGACGACGGCACCCACGACGCCCACGACGCGGGCTGGCACGTGCTGAACCTCGACGAGTGCGGCTGCTCCAACCTCTGCGGCCCGTGCGCCGAGGACATGTGCGGCCGCGTCGACGACAGCCCCCGGCTGTTCGGGATGCGCGTCGTCTGAAGCCAGCAGGCGAGGGCGGCCGGAGCCCCGGCCGCCGCTCCCCACAGACTCCGGAGCCCTGATGCAGCACCCGATCACCGACGCCCCGCCCGTCAACGAACTGACCTCGTGCCAGGTTTACGGCCACCTCTACGAACCGTGTGTCGGCCACGGCTGCACCGACGACGACTGCCGCATACGCACCTGCGCCGACTGCGGCGACGAGTACGAGGGGCCCTGATCCGGCGGGCGGAGCTGCCGTCCGTGGAGCAGAAACCCGCCAGACCGCCGCCTCCGGCTCGCCCCCTTCCGCACCTCCGCCAGCCGCGCCTGGCTGCCTTGATCGATTCCCGAGAAGAGGAAGACCTCCCATGCCCCGCACCGCATACCGCCCGACCTCCGCCCACCCGCACCGCTGGTGCCGCAAGCTCCACCGGGCCACGGCGGTGTTCGTCTGCCTCGGCCTGGTCCTGTCCATGACGTTCGGCAGCCTCCCGCTGTGGCTGCTGGTCGTCATGACGCTCGCCGCCCTGCTCGCGATCGTCATCGTGGCCGCCGGAACCGACCTGCGCGGCCTGGACCGCCAGCGCGCACACTCGGCCCCGCTCGTCGTGCGTCCGGGGTGGGCGGCGGCTGCGGTCGTCGCCGACATGGCCGGGCTGTTCCTCGCCGTCCGCTACGTCCTCAACTTCTCCGCCTACCAGACGGATCTGAACTGGACCGTCGCCGCCGGATTCACCGCCGTGGCCGCCGGGACGGCGTGGGCCGTGCTCTACACGGTGCTGCACATCAAGGCGGTCGCACCGGCCCAGGAGCGCGACGCCGCGTAACCCCACCCCGACCAGGAAGTCGCCGCGCCCCGTACGCCGGGGCGCGGCCCGCCCATGACAGGAGAGCCCCATCAACCGATCCCCCGCCACCCCGGACACGTCGACCGTCGCCGACGCGCACACGTTCGCCCCGCCTGCCTCCGCCCTCGCACACGCCTACGACGGCTCCAACCATGACGGCCGCGCCCTGCCGAAAGCGTTGCTCGACGACGTGCTGGGCGCCCTGTGGGAAGCCTTCTGCTCCCCTGGCGCCCCCGGCGTTGCCCACGTGTCCTTCGGCATCGCCGAGACCGACGAGGGACGCATATGGAGCCCTGACGGCCCACTGCTGATCGGCGCCGACGGGCACGCTCTGCCGGACGCGGTAGACCTGAGCAGCACGCCCGTCGCCGACGCCCTGGCCGACCTGAGCGGTTTCCGCGCACCGGAGTTCGGCGACTCCCTCTGCTTCACCCTCCACCCGCACGACTCTTAAGGCTTGCATTCCCGCACCCTCTCCATGTATAGTCTTAAGAGTCAAGAGGGCGGCGGGCTGAAGACCTCGCCCGCCGCCCGTATCCCCCAGCCCCCAGCCGAAAGAGCCGGTGGACATGATCCGCTTCCTGGCCCGCCGAAGCCGCAAGGCCGCCGCCACCTCCGAGCGCCGCGGACGCATCCGCGTCCTGCACGCCCAGCTCCGCCAGCGCTACGGAGGTCTCGGCATCGCCGATGTCCTGCGCGTCTGCCAGCAGGAGGGGATCTCCACCACCTGGGAGGAGGTCCGCGACGTGATGCAGGGCGACCCGTGGGACCGTGTCCGCGCCGTCACGGAATCGACCCGATGACGGCCACCAGCGCGCAGCATCGCGCGGCCCAGCTGGCCCACCGTATGTTCGCGGACCTGTGGCCGCCGCGGCCGGACGCTTACATCGCCGAAGTCACCGAGGGCAGGCAGCTGCGGACGGACGACCTGGTGGTGATCTACAGCCGGCACGAGCCTCTCACCCCGGAGAAGGCGCTCAACTGGGCGGCCTGGCGGCGCGTCGACTCCTCCAGCGCGAGGACGGCGGTCCTGCGGCATGTCGCGGTACCGGAGGGAACGTGGGACCGGACGCCGGACATGACCGTGTTCGGCGAGCCGTGGCACGAGCTGCGGCCGCCCGCGCGCATGTACGTGACCACCGCCAACCGGCGCATGGCCCGGGTCGGTCACCTCGACGACATCCGGGCCCGCATCACCTCCCACCCCGACTTCGGTGAGTGGCAGCAGGCGTACACGGCGGCCGAGGCCGACGAGTGCGACCAGCGCCAGCAGGCCCAGGCCCTGCTCGACGCGGTGAAGGAGGCCCGCGCGCCGTACCGCGAGGCCGTTCGGCGCCTGCGCGAGATCACCGGCCAGGATCTGCTGATCTGGTGCGACTTCAGCACGCTCGACCGGTCGGTGAGCGGCTGGCTGGCCTCCGACGGCCGTCTGCGCGTGTATCTCGCCGGTCTGAAGGGCGTCGGCGCGCTCACCGAGGAGCAGTACCGCGAGGCGCTGAAGTGCGCCGACACCCTCGGCCTGTAAGCGCCTGCTGATCCGCGCCGGACAGTTCCCCACCTCCTGCCCCCGATCCGAAGGAGGCGTGCCGGTGGCACGCGAAGCCGAGTACGTCGCCCGGTTCACGCACAACGGAAAGACGCACGACATTCAGCCTGGCTGGTCGTACAAGAACATCAGCAACGCCCGTACCAAGTGCGGGATGAACGGCCCGTTCGCCACCGAGTCCCTGGCCAGCGGCCGGCCCCTCGACGTGACCTGCACCCCGTGCGCAGCGGCCGACTGACCGCCCCCGCCTGCCCCCTGCACACGCGCAAGACCCTGGCCGCCCGCCGGCCCCAAGAACCCTCCGACGTAAGGAACGCATGACCGATACCGCCCCTACCCCGGCACCGCTCCCGGCCTGCCCCGCGCCCCTGCGGTTCTGGGACCGCGACCGGCTGGCCGCGGTGCACGGTCCCCAGGTCTGGCACCGGTGGGGCGGCCGCTGGGTCAACTACCTGTTCGCCGAGGACACGCGGCCGTTCACCGACCGCACGGCACGCGGGCGCCTGTGGTACCCGCAGGAGCCGGACGCGGTCCGTTTCATCCCCTCCACCCCGGCCACCGACCATGCGCTGCCCGGTGCCCCTGTCACGGCGGGCGACGTCGACGGCCTGGTCCTCGCGCCCGGGCGCAGCGCGGTCCCCTACGTGCTGTTGCCGCAGGGCCACCGCGAGGGCGTGCACCACTTCGCCCCCGCGCACGAGACGGCGCGGCGGCTGGCCGAGCGGGAAGGGCTCGACGCGTCCGGCCGCAGGCCGTCCGTGTCGCTTCAGGGGCTGCGCGCGTCGCTCCTGGCGATCCTCGACGGCGAGGAGCAGGCCACGGTGTCCTTCCACCGCCCCGCAGGCCGCGTGTACGCCCGCCGAGCCTCGGTGCTCGGCACGATGACCTACGTGTGGGTCCTCAGCGAGGACGGCGCCTAGCACTCTGGCCCCGCGCATTCCGCACACCGACCCCCGCTTTCGACTCTTAAAGCTTGCATCACAACCTCTCGCCATGTATAGTCTTAAGAGTCGATTGGGGGCGGGTTGCCGCTCCTGGAGACGCCCGCAGATCACTGCGGTCACTGTGGGGCCTCCCCAGCCTCACTCGAAACCGGGGCCGGAGAACCGGCCCTGACAGCCCGTCGATCGGAGACAGCCATCCCGAGCCCGCGCATCACCGTCGAACTGCCCCTGGCCCAGCACATCCTGCCGTCCGGCCTCGCCTCCAGCACCTACAAGCGCTTCAACCAGGTCCGCAAGGCCCTGGCCACCGCGTACTACCTGCACATCACCCACCACGGCATGCTCAGCGCCGAGGACATCGCTTCGCTCGGCCAGCACCAGATGGCGACGGCGGCGCGGTCGGCCGGTGTCGAGGCTCCGACCAGCGACGAGACCCGCGAGATGATCCGCAGCCTCCTGCGCGTCTTCAACGGGATCGACGCCCCCGCCTCCGCTCCCGTCCCGGTCCCGACCGTCAAGGTCACCGAGAGCGAGCTCGCCACCGCCCTCGACGGTCTGGCGGTCGTCGTCAAGGCGGCCGCGCAGGGCGTCAGCCGGTAGCAGCCGCCCGGGCCGGGCGGGACCGCCCGGCCCTCCGCCTCCCCAGCGGCGCAGCCGCTGTCCTCCCCAGATGGTGTCCCGGGGCGCTACGGCGCCCCGGGACCGGCGGGAGCGCATGCCGTCACCCCGCCCGGACACCCCGAAGGGCCACCATGTCCAGCACCACCCCAGCACTTGCCTCCTCGCCGGTGAGCACTGTCCTCGGCACGCTGTCCGCCGCCGGCCTGGGCGCTCACTTCGACCGCGAAGAGGGCGTGATCATCGCCTACCCGGCCGCCGTTCCGAAGGCGAACGCTCTCGACGGCGTCCACGTCACGGTGCAGTGGAACACCACCGGCCGGCAGCGGCAGCCGCGCGAGGCCCGGGCCCACTTCAGTGCCTCGGCGTGGATTCCCGACGGACCGCCCGACTTCCACGAGGTCAGCACCGTTCACACCACGGCCGCTCCTGGCCCTCTGACTGCCGAGGCCGAGGTGTGCGCGCGGGCGGTCGCCGCCTGGCTGGCGCATCCGGCGACCACCGCCGGTAACACGCTCCTGTCCGCGCTCGCCGTACACGGCATCACGCCGGGTAACGGGCTGTCCGTCACCTACGGCGCCCACAGCGACCAGATCAGCGTCACCGTCCGGCTCGGCCGCGACACCTACGGGACGCTGGTCGTCGCGGACCGGGCCGGCTCGCTCCGCCACGTTCCCGCCCAGCACACCGGGTGGAGCGTCTTCCTGCACGACGAGCGCGGAGACGCCGTCGGGGACCCGGTGTACATCACCGGAGACGGCGGGACGGTCGACTGCGCGCAGGACTCCTCGGCAGCGGCCCAGTTCATCGCGGACTGCCTGTCCGCCCCGCTCCGGCACTGCTGCTGCTACGCCCGCGAGAGCCACAACCCCCGCCACGACCGGGAGTGCCACCTCTACGCGCTCCCGCGCCCCGCGTGAACGCCCCGGGCCGGCAGTCCCTGCCGGTCCTCCGCTTCCCCAGCGGCGCACCCGCCGCCCAGCCCAGTGGTTGTCCCCGGGCGCTGCGCCGCCCCGGGACAACGGAAGGGACATGATGCCCCACAGCCCCGCCCGTGCCCTGCACGACCGGCCGATGCAGCCAGTGCTGCTGTGCCCGTCGGCCGTGACTGATCCCGAACTGATGGACGGCGTGCTCTCCGTGCTGTCCGACGAGCAGCTGCTTTCGGTCGGGCACCGGGTCGACCAGCACCAACTTCAGCGCAAGAGGTCCGCGATCCTCGCCGAACTGCGCACAGCCGTCGCCCATGCCCTCGACGAGGGCGAGACCGACAGCGCCGCGCCCGTCACGCATGTCGGCATCCGCACCCGCACCCACCCGGGGATGCCGCCGCACTGGTCGCCCAGCAACCTCCTGCTCCGGCACGCCGACGGCGCCTCCACCTCGCCCTTCGACGCCACCCACACCGAGCTCGAGGAGTTGCTGCCCGATCTGACCTGCCTCGACCAGCCCGCCAGCGGCGACGTCCTCACCGTCGACCTGCGCAGCGGCGCCTTCAGCCGCTAGCGCGCCGCCCGGCCGCCCCCACGCGCTGCGGGCAGGCCGGGCTCCACCACCTCCCCGTGAAAGGAACCTGCTCTTTGGCCCGACACGTCGTCCAGTTCTCCGGCGGCATCGGATCCGCGATCACCGCCGTGCGGGTCGCCGAGCAGCACGGCACCCAGGACCTGACCCTGCTGATCGCCGACACCCGCGCCGAGCACCCCGACCTGTGGCGCTTCTCCGACGACATCGCCCACCTGCTCGGCGTCGAGCTGACCGTGGTCCGCGACGGGCGCGATCCGTGGCAGGTCTTCGCCGACCAGCGCTTCCTGGGAAACAACCGGCTCGCGCACTGCACCTTCATCCTCAAGCAGAAGCCGTGCCGCGCCTGGATGAGCGAACACACTCCGCCGGACGACACGATCGCCTACATCGGCATCGAGCCCAACGACCGCGACCGGCGCCGGATCCCGGCCATCGCCCACCACTGGCAGCCCTGGCGCACCGAGTTCCCGCTCGCCGACGGCCCCGACGCGACCAAGGACGAGCTCCTGGACGAGATCCGCGCGCTCGGCGTGCGGCCGCCGCTGCTGTACGAGCTCGGCTTCCCGCACAACAACTGCTACGGATCGTGCGTCAAGGCCGGCCAGCGCCAGTTCAAGCACCTCCTCGCCACCCTGCCCGAGCAGTACGCCTACGCGGAGGCCAAGGAGGAGGAGCTGCGTGAGCTCCTCGGCCCCGTCGCCATCCTGCGCGACCGCCGCGGAGGGACGAGCCGGCCCCTGCCGCTGGCCGAGCTGCGCGCACGCGAGCAGGCCACCGCGGCCTGACCGGCCGCCGAGGACATCCGCCGTCAGGCGGATGTCCGTCCCGCCCCCCGCAGGTCCGCCCCGGCCTGCCCAGATCATGGAGACCGTCCCTGACCGACACCCACCGGAGCGCGCCCGCCCCGGCGCGGCGCCCACCACCCTTTCCCACCCGCCGTTCCGACGGCGCGGCATTCGGCGAAGCAGTGGCAGAGACCTGGCAGCGCGCCTACGGCCGCGGGCGGATGGACATCCCCTGCGGCGTAGTCGCCACGCTCGCCCTGTGGCCCCACAAGTCGCCCGGCGCCGCCCATGCCGCCGGCCTCGCCCGCTTCCTCGCCTCCCAGCCGGCCCGCCGGTGGCCCCCTACGGTCGGACAGGTCGCCGCCGTGCACTACTTGCGCCGTCCCGACCTGATCGGCGCGGCCGGGCCCCTTCTGCGGTGGGCCGAAGAGGAGCACGACGACGACACGCTCTACGCGGTCAAGGCGGTCGCCGAGACGGCGCTGAAGCACGGCGTGCTGCATCACACCGGCTCGGCCGATCCCTCCGCCCGCTCTGAGGTCGACCTGATGTCCTGGACGATCGTCTGCCTCCGCCACCGCGAGGACCGGTCATGGCTGGCCGAGCACCACACGCCGGACGACGCCACCGACGTCCTGGTCTCGCTGGCGATCGGCGACCAGCCTCCGGCGTCCAGCTCCCTGTACGAGCCCGCCGGCGGAACCGGCGGCATCTTCCGGGCCGTCGCCCAGCGTCTGCGCGACCACGGCGTCGACCCCCACGCCTGGACCTGGAGTCTTCAGGACCTGGACCCTCTCGCGGTGGCCGGAGCAGCGGTCAATTTCCTGGTGTGGGACCTGGGTCCGAACACGACCGTCGCCTGCGGAAACACCCTCAGCGAGGGCGACCTCACCGGACGAGCCCTCGCGGCACAGGCGCGGGCGGAGGCTCACCGCGACGCGCTCCTGGCCGGCGCGAATGAGGCTGCCGGGCACCTGCGCGCTCTGCGGGCACTGGAAGTCCTGGCGTAGGGCCTGCCACGAACCACCCCCAAAGCGTCTCTTAAGACTTGCGCAAGGACTCTCCTCGATGTAGAGTCTTAAGAGTCGACGGGGAACAGCCCCGCCTCACCGAAAGGTGCACTTGGTGCGACGTTCGACTGAGTTCCTGCTCCTGGCCGTGTCCGGTGCCGCTGGCGGTTTCGCCTTCACGGCGGTCGTCGGGTCCCTGACGCCCGCCGCCGCGCTCCAGACCGCGATCACCAGCGTCATCGCGGCGACCGCGATCGTGTACGTCCGGTCGCGGCGCGCGCGGAACTCGCAGGACGCGTAGGCAGTCGGCGCCGCCCCCGGCCGCTCCGGGGGCGGCGCCGGTCCCTCGCCCACCACATCAGGACCTCGAGTTCGGCTCTCCCGAAGTCCTGATGAGCCCAGACGGACACCCCTCGACCCCCTTCCCTCCAGGAGGGTCTCGTGTTCTCTCCGACCGACGGCGACCGCATCGTGGTCACCCGCATCGGCCGCGACGGCCGCACCACCTCGTACATCGGCACCGCCACCGAGGTCGTGCCGTACGGGCCGAGCCTCATCGGCAGCGTCTGGACCGGGGGCTGGCGCCTCACCGGCCGCAACCTGGCCACCGGCGAGGACGAGGACTCCTACTTCGCCTGCACCGAGGCCCTGGAGCGCTACGACCCGGCCATCCGCCAGACCGTACGGCTGGCCACCGCCGACGACGAGTAGCCGACACCGGCCACGACACGAGAGAGGACTGCCTTCCATTCGCACCATCCCCCGCAACCACACCAAGGTGCTCGCACAGCTGCGCGCCACGCTCACCCGGGTCACCCGCCACAACGGCTTCCGCGACCTGGACGGCACCCCCGCCACGGCCGACGAGGCCTGGGAGCACTGGGACAACGCGGACACCCACGGCAAGCCTGCGATCGTGCGCGAACTCGACCCGCACGCGGGCGTGTACGAGCTGCGCGTCAACGGCCAGCTGCGCTACGAGTTGCGCCGCCCCGCAGCCGGTCTCCGGATCGACGTGGTCGTCGACCGCGACCCGGACGGCCAGACCGGCGTCACCGTGTACGCCAACGGCGCCAGGGCTACCGGCCCGGACGTGCGTACCCATGTCCTCGACCCGGGCGCGGGCGGGCCCGACCACGCCTGGATGACCGGTCATCTCCAGCACGACGGCTCCGTTCCCGATGAGGTCCAGGCCGAGATCGCCGCGCTCGCCGAGGACTACCACCGCCACCGCTTCTGCGCGCAGTGCGACGGGTAGCCCGGCACCCCTCACCAGCACGTACGACAGCACCACTTCGCATCCCCGGACCCAAGGAGCTCCCCCTGTCCCCCGTCGCCCTCCACTACGGCAGCCCCACCGTCACCGTCTGCACGAGCGCCTTCGCCGTCGAAGGCCAGACGGGCGGACTGGCCTCCGTGCCCACCGGTCACCTCGTCCGCCTCGCCGAGGACGCCCTGGGGCTCGCCGCCGGTCACTACCAGGCCGGTCACTACCAGGGACATCCCGCGAACGGCCAGCGCACCCTCTTCGTCCTCTCCGGCGACGAAGCCACGGACTCCATGAACGAGGGAGCCACCGTCAGCGAGGCCGCGGTCGCCCCCGACTGGCGCCACCCCTTCGCGATCGCCGTCCCGGGCATGCGCCTGAGCGAGCTCCGGGCCTTCCTGGCCGAGAATCCGGACCTGCCGGACGACGCCCTCGTCCTCATCGGCCCGGCCACCCACCCCCTCGACGTGGAGGACGCCCCCGCAGAACGCGGCCTTGACGTCGGCGCATACGTGCCCGCGATGAACGCTGGTGGGAACTACGGCACGTTCTGGCACCCGGAGCACTCCGAGATGCCCCGCCCCGAGCTCAGCATTCCGGCCGTCCTGCTCTCCCAGTCCGTCTGACCGATCGGCGCCTACGCGCCCCGCACCCACGGAGGCCTCCCGTGGCAGCCCTGCCGCGCCTGCTCGACGACCAGGACGGATGCGTCTACCTCGACCTCGGCGGCGCCTACTTCGCCGTGGACACCGAGACCCGCCGGATCTGCTGGTCCGACCCGCTGGGGCCGAGCCTGCTGTCCCACCCGGCCGTCAGGGCCGAGGTGGGCGGCCCGGCCACCTACGGCCACACCGACCTCTACTACGACGGCGACTGGGCACCGAGGGCGTACACCCTGCGGGCCGTCGAGGACCTGAACGAAGGCGACCTCGTCACCTGGGAGGGCTGCGTGCGCACGGTCAAAAACACCGCCCCCGGCCGCCACGGCAAGGTCGACGTCTTCGTCGACCACCCCTCCTTCACCGGCCCCTACCCGCACGATCCGCAGGACCTCCTCCCGCTCCACCCTTCGTCCTGACGCGCCCGCCGGCGCCCCGGGCGCCGGCCCTCTCCCACCTTTCCAGAAGCGGGCGCAGGCGCTCCAGGGCTCTGATTCAACTCCGGACCGGCCGGGTGAGACGGCCGGCCAGGGACCGCAGGGTCCCCCGCGTACTCCGAGAGCCGTCACCCTGTGGCCCGCACGCCCCGTTTCTCACGCGGCCCCAGGCACACGCCCGTTGCCTCCCCTGGCTCCTGACGCCCTACGAGCCGGACGCATTGGTGCTAGGTGTGGCGGAGCTCCTGGGCGTCGAGGACAAGGAGCTCCAGTCCGGCGCCCGCGCAGAGCTCGGCGGCCTGCTCGCGGGTCGCCGCGGGGACGGTGTCGACCGCAGCGAGGAGGTGGATGTCGCTTCCCAGGCGAGTGCTCAGCTCAATGTCGTGGGTGAGTTGGTCGGTCGTGAACTGAGACGCCGACGTCTTCACCTCGCCGGACAGCACGCGCCCGCTGTAGAGGCCGAAGACATCGGCCTCGCCGCGCGACTGGTCGGTGAACCACAGGTCCAAGCCGGGGAGGAAGTAGGAGTTCGGCTCCTCCTTCGTCAGCGCGGCGATCACGAGCAGGTGAGGAAGAAGACCCTGGTCGCTGGCGCGGTCGACGAAGCTGTCGAGCCGGTAGAAGACGGAAAGGCCGTCGGCGGTGGTCTCGTACCGGGCTGGCGAGGAGCAGCCCGGGCACACCGGTCGGCGCTGCGTCTGTTCGAAGGGGTGGAAGGTGCGGACCCCGCACTGGGCGCAGTTGGTCTCCACCCCGCGTTCGGCCCAGCCGAGTTCGCACAGGCGTTCAGCCGCTTCGGAGGCCCGCTGCGGCGGCAGTCCCAGCTTCGTGGTGGGGCGGTAGCGGCGCTCGGCGCGGCCGCCCCACGTTGAGGCCAGCTCGACCAGCTGCGCGGCGTCGGCCGTCCCTTCGGCCTGGATCTTCCGCAGTTCCCTGAGGAGTTCCTTGGACCGGGGCGTCGTGAGGGCGATCACGGCTTCGTACACACCTGGTTCGAGGAGAGCGGCGATGTCGGCCTGAGCCTGCAACGCGACCCCGAGCTTGCCCTTGTCCGACAGGGCGTGACGGGCGCTCACCTCCTCGAGCACGGCCTCGGTCGCCTGGGCGAGGGTGGGCACGGTGAGCCCGAAGGTGTAGTCGTTCTGCGCGCGAGTGTGCAGTTGGATGCTGTCACCTCGCCATTGCGCGTTCGGATCGACGAGCGAGGCGACGCAGTCGCGTCGGGGCAGGCCGTCGAGCGGGCTGCCCCACAGCCGGACCAGCGCCCAGCTGCCCAGGGTGTGGAAGTGGACGGGTGAGGTGAACCGGAGTGTGCTTGTGTCCCCGGTGAACACGTGCACGTCGAACGAGGTCGGCAAGCCGTACTCGCGGTCCCGCAGGAGCCACGGGCGCGGTTCGAGGCCAGTCCGGTAGGTGAAGGGTGGCTGCCGCAGTGCCGGGGTGGGGAACTGTTCGCTGATCTTCACCTCCGCGTCTGTGCGCTGGAGTTCCAGGATCTCGGCGATCTCGTGCAGCTGCTCCTGGGGGACGTTTTTGCTGAGCAGCATCACGTCGGGAGCGAACTCCGCGGGTCGGGCGAGCATGCCGGCGAGCTGTTGGGCGAGGCCGAGCCAGTGCTGAACCTCTCCGGTGGGCAGGAGCAGCATGGGCATCCCGGGGTGGCTGACCGGCCGTAGCGCGCGGGCGTTCCAGAAGGCGACACAGTCCTCGATGTCGTCGGGATCGGTGATCCATACCGCCGCGGGAAGTGTCCCGATGGCGCTGCTGCGGTGCTCGCCAAACTGCGCGATCGTGCTCTGCAGATGGGTGGCTCCATACATCTGGTTCCGGCCGTACTCGTCAGGCTGGCCCGGGCGGACGGCGAGTGTGGTGGGCCGCAGCTCTGCGGCCTGGTCCTCGTTGAGAAGGCCGGCGGCGGCGACTTGCCACAGCGGGGCGCCGCTCACGGCGACGACCGGCAGGGTGGACGGCTGCACGGGAGGGTTGACGTGCAGCGGGTGGCAGGTGAACCTCGCGGCGCCGGCCTGGTCGATCTTGGCGATCGGGACGCAGGGCAGGCCGAGGGCGTCAGCCGCGCGCTGGGCGAGGGCGTCGTCGACGTCCACGTTCACCGCGGCTTCGACCTTCGCCGCGGCTACGGTCTCGCGCAGTTCGTCGGGGATCTCACCGTTGTCCGGCACGGCGAGGATGGGTTCGGTCATCCCGCCCCACCGGGTGCTCGCTTCCTGTACGGCCCGGCGGAAGCCGGTGTGGCTGCCCGTACGGATGAGATAGGCGGCACGCGCCGGCAGTACGGCGGCCGTCATCATCGACTGGCCGAGATAGTCCCTGCGATCCATGCGGACGATCCTCGCAGTACCGGGCAGACGCCGCCGCCTCTTCGTCCCGCTGGAACCCCGTGCTCAGCGGTGGTCTGCACGGCGCTCGTTCCGGCGCTCAAGCCGTACGCATCCGACCACACCACTTACTCGTCTCTTAAAACTTGCATCACCCCACACGGTTACGTATAGTCTTAAGAGTCAAGCGGGGTTGTCGCGTGTACCGACAGAGGGGAATCTCCTTGCTCGTCGAAATTCTCCAGGGTGTGGCCTTCGGTCTTGCGTTCAGCCTGGCCGTCTCGATCCCGGCGGTCGCCTGGGCGTACTTCTACAAGTGCCCCCACCGCCGGAAGAAGGCGCAGTAGGTCGACCGTGCCGTCTCGCCCCCGGACCGATCGGGGGCGAGGCGGTCAGAGCCGAGAACCACCCGCTTCGCATGCCCAGTTCCCCGCCTACGGCGGTTGCTCCACGGCGTGCTGATCGTCCGGGTCTTCCCAGCGGCCCACCGCCCCGTACCCCTCCTGCACATTCGATCTCTGGAGCATCGACAGCGTGACCCCCGATCACCCGCACACCACCCAACTGGCGCTCTTCGGCACGGCCCGTCCGCGGCCGGGCCGCGCCGGCGACGAGGAGACGGCTCCGGTCGCCGAGGCCGGGCACGGCTTCCCTGATGGGGCGCTGGAGCCCGGCGAGACCCTTTCGCCTACCGGGTTCGTGGGGGGCGCGGGATGGCGCCTGGTGACGGTCGAGGGCTACGTGTACCGGGTGCGGCGCTGTGGCTGGTCGGGTAGCGATGACCTGTGGGAGGCCGGGCACGGGGAGGACACCTACTGGTGGAACGGTGACCTCGAGGACCGCGCGCTTTCCGCCCTGCTCGGCCGTATCCGGTGCGACGCACAGACCCGGGCGCGGTTCGCCGACGTGTGGGCCCGGTACGGCGACTGTACGGGCGAGGTCGACTGGTCGGCCGACGAGAAGCGCACCGAGGTGGAGGCGGGCGTCATGCTCGTCTCGCGGTTCGGGGTGGCCGGTCTGCTGGTCGAGGCGCGGTGGGGTTGGGACCACGCGCGCGGCGGCGACATGGACGGTTCGACGCCGGAGACGTGGGAGCGTCGGCAGGTGGACCACGCGCTCTACACGCGGTCGTGGTGTGCTTGGTCGTCCGGTCTCACGTCGCTCTCGAAGCGGCCGTTCGAGGTGCTCGCGGTCGTCACCGAGGCCGAGGACGAGAAGCCCACCTGTGCGACGTCCGCGCCGTTCGTCGGCAAGTGCAGCCGCAAGCGGTCCGGGGAGTTCTTCCGGGTGGCCGTGTCGGGCCCGAACGGGGAGCGCGGCGAGATCGTCACGTGCGGCCGATGCCTGGCCGGCTGGATGCTGGACGGCGAGCGTCGCCACGGGCGCACCGCGCTGGACGTCGTGGGCCGGCTGGCCGGGGGTGACCCGTCGCCGAAGCTGTGCAAGCTCAACTGGCAGCAGTGGTGCGACCGCGCGTCGGAGCTTGCCGGGCAGATGCTCGCGGATGCTCTGAGCGCCGGTCAGGTGGCGCCGTGGCCGGCCGCGGACATGGTGGAGCAGCTGCTCGCCGAGGCGTGCGAGATGGGCGACGAGCGGGCCAAGCGTGCCGCCCGCGCGACAGTGCGCGAAAAGCAGCCCGGGGCGGGCAAGAAGGTCCAGGACGCGGCGGCGGCCGCCGCAGTCGAGGAGCGCGCCGACCGTGCCGCGCTGGTCGCCGGGGCGTTCGCCCTGGACGCTGCGAGCTACGCCGAGATATGCGCGCACACCGACGCTGCGACGGCCGTAGAGGCGGCCAAGGCTGGGGAGTGGAGCAAGGCCGAAGAGGCGGCCGGGCAGGCGTCCGAGCACGCCGTAGAGGCCCTGGACGCGGCCGAGGCCGCCGACCAAGCGGGCGTGTTCGTGGCCGAGGCCCGCGAGTGGGCCGACAAGGCGAACGAGCACGCCCGGGCCGCGTGTGAGGCGATCGTGACCGCGCGGGAGGCCGCCGACGCCGGGCCCGTCACTACCCTCCAGGTCCCGGCCGGCTCGGAGGCGGCGGATAGCGACGAGGCAGAGGCTGCGCCCAAGTACCCGCGCACGGTGGATGGTTGGGAGGTCCGTGCCGGGGACTACGACGTGAACGAGCAGCCGCAGGAGTACGGCGGGAAGCTGCGCCCGGAAGTCGTGCCGGGGGCGTGGGTGATTCAGGACTTCCACGAGCAGCAGACCGCGCACCGTGTCGTCGACCTGTTCAAGAACGGGAATTGGATGGTGCGCGCCGTCGCCCACGAGGGCACCGAGCGTGAGTCGTGGCTGTGCGAGTCCATCGACCGCGTGAAGGTGGTCACGGATGCCGAGCTGGCCGACGCCAAGCGGTCCGCGTTCCGGCTGCAGTGGGGCCAGTGGCGGGGGCGCACGTACAAGGGGATCGCGACGCAGCACCGCGGCAAGTACGCGGCGTGCTGCATGTGCGAGGACTGCATGGGGCTGGAGATCTACCGGGGCGGCCGGCGTATCGGCTGGTGCACGACGCTGGACGCGGCGCTTGCACTGTGGGTGTGGCACATCACGGGCGAAGAGGGCCCGGCGCCAGCGGCCGACGCGCCGCGCCCGGAGTTCATCCCGGGCAGCGTGGTCCCGCTTGACCGTGTGCCGGTCGCGTCGCGGGAGGGTCTGCAGGCGGCCGAGCGCGTTGTCTCTTAAGACTTGCCCCCAACCTCCGCATTGCGTATAGTCTTAAGAGTCACACGGAATGGTCCTGCATAACCAGAGCCGAGGACCACCGGCTCCGCATCCCCCGTTCCCGGCGTACGCCGAAACCAATTCGCCTGCGTCCCGCGCGAACCCGCGCCCCGTCTTGCCCTGGGAGTTCCGATGGCCGAGCCCGATTCCACCCCGATCTGCGTGGGCGACCGCCTGCTGGTCGTCGAGCCACGCTGGCGCGCTGGTTCTGGCGAGCCGATCGAGGTGGAGGTGACCAAGGCCCCGCCGGTCTGGCTGGAGATGACCGAGGTCAGGGCGCGCGAGGGCTTCCGGCCGCGTACGTGGAAGCTGCGCCGGGACACGCAGGACGACGGCGGTGAAGGCCACAGCCGCACTCACTTCCTCACCCCCGAGCAGTACGCCCAGCGGCAGCGGAGGGCCGCGGTGAACGCCTACCTCGCCGAGGTCGGCATCCGCACCGAGCGCGACAAGCCCTGGAACGACGAGGAGCGCCGGATCGTCCTGGCCAACCTGCTGCGCCAGCACGAAGGCCTTCCCGCCCTGTAGCCGGTAACCCAAGGGCGCTGCTCCAGCGGGGCACCCCTCTCTCCCGACCGAACCCCCTTGGTCAGCGCAGATCGGCGCTGACCACCCAATGTCAGACCCCTGCGAAAGGATTCGCTGTATGACGACCCTTCCCGCCGAAACGGTGCTGTCCAGCCCTGCCCAGTACAAGGACGCCGTGCGCCAGGCCCGCGAGGCCGCCGCGGCCTACTACGGCGGCGGCGAGAGCTCGCTCGACGACGCGAGCTACGACCAGCTGCTGCGCGCGATCGAGGCCTGGGAGAAGGATCACCCCGAGACCGTGGCCGCCGACTCGCCGACCGGAAAGGTCGGCGCCGGGACCGCCCCGGTCGGCGACATCACCCACACCACCCGGCTGCTCAGCCTTGACAACGTGTTCAACCCGGAAGGCCTCGTCTCCTGGGGGGCTTCGGTGGAACGGCGCCTGGGCCGTCCGGTCACCGGCGGATGGGCGATCGACCTGAAGATGGACGGGGCCGCCGTCGCCGCCCGCTACCGCAAGGGCCGCCTGGAGCGGCTCATCACCCGCGGCAACGGCACCCACGGCGAGGACGTCAGCCACGTCATCGGCACCATCGTCGGCCTGCCGATCCAGCTCGATGCGCCCCTCACCTTCGAGGTCCGCGGCGAAGTGCTGTTCAGCCGCGAGCAGTTCGAGCACGCCAACATGGTGCGGGCCGAGCATGGCGCGAAGGTGTTCCCCAACCCGCGCAATGCCACCTCCGGCACCCTGCGCGCGAAGAACCGCCCCTACGAACTGCCCATGACCTTCTGGGCGTACGGCGCGGTCGAGCTGGACGGGGAGGCGTTCCTCCCGGAAAACGCCACGCACGCCGAGATCCTCCAGGCGGTAGCGGACGCGGGCGTCCAGACCACCGCGCACACCCCGGCCGGGCTCCACGTCTTCGCCACCCTGGCCGAGGTGCAGCAGCAGGTCGACGCCATCGCCGCGCTGCGCCCGTCGCTGCCGTTCGACATCGACGGCGCTGTCATCCGGGCCAACGACACCGCCGAGCAGGCCGCCGTCGGCGTCGGCAGCCGCTTCCCCCACTGGGCCATCGCCTACAAGTACCCCGCCGTCGAACGCATGACCACCCTCAAGGCCGTGATCTGGGAGGTCGGCCGGACCGGCGTCATCGCCCCCACCGCGGAACTGGAGCCCGTCGAAGTGGGCGGCACGATCGTCACCCGGGCCACCCTGCACAATCCCGCCGACATCCGTCGCCGCGACCTGCACCTGGGCGACACCGTGACCGTACGCCGAGCGGGTGACGTAATCCCGCAGGTGCAGGCCCCGGTCGTGGCACTGCGCCCGGGCAGCGCCGAGCCCGTGCCCCTGCCCGAGGTATGCCCCAACTGCGGCAGCGAGATCAACAAGGCACAGGAGCGGTGGCGCTGCGTGAAGGGCACCGCGTGCCGTCTGCCCGCCCTGATCGAGTACGCCGCGGGCCGTGACCAGCTCGACATCGACGGTCTGGGCAGCAAGTACGTCAACGCCCTCGTCGAATCCGGGGCCGTCACGGACCTCGGCGACCTTTTCAGCCTCACGGTCGAGCAGCTCACCGCCGCCTCCGGCAGCGCGAAGCGGGGTGCCAAGCTGGCCGAGCAGATCGAGGCGGCCAAGGCCCTGCCGCTGAACAGGATCTTCTGCGCGCTGGGCATCCTGGGCACCGGGCGCAGCATGTCCCGCCGCATCGCCGCGTACTTCCGCACGATGGACGCCATCCGCGCGGCCGACGCGGACGCGCTGCGCTGGGTGGAGGGTATCGGCCCGGAGAAGGCGCCCGTGATCGTCGAGCAGGTCGCCGACATGGCGCCGGTCATCGCCAAGCTCATCGCCGCAGGCGTCAACATGGAGGAGCCCGAGCCGGAGACGACCGGGCCGGGCGAGGGGCCGCTGGCGGGCAAGACGGTCGTGGTCACCGGCAAGATGACCGGAGTTCTCGACGGGTACGGGCGCAGCGACATGAACGCGCTGATCGAGAGGGCCGGTGGCCGGGCAGGGAGCAGCGTCAACTCCAAGACGGACTTCCTCGTCGCTGCCGAGGCGAACGGCAAGCCGAGTTCGAAGGCGGCCAAGGCGGCGGACCTGGGGGTGAACGTCCTCACGCCGGAGGCCTTCGCCGAGCTGGTCGCCGACTTCATCGGCTGATCCGGTTCGGGATCTCGGTTCGAGCCCGGGGAGATGCTGGGGCGCGCTTCGTGTGAAGCGCGCCCCACCTGCATATTCAGTCCCGGACCGGGCGTGCCGGCCTTCCTTCGTGGTGCCGTTAGGGCAGCGACGCCGGGTGCTCGGAGGCTTACTGCCCGGTCTCCTTGGAGGCGGTGGTCACCGGCGGTTGGCCGGCCTGGCGGCTGTCTCGCGCAGCGTGTTGGCGACGACGTGCGCAAGGCGGTTCGCCGCGCCGGCGGCTTCGCCCCCGCGTTTTGCGACCGTCTCGACATCGCGCAGCATTTCGGCGAGTGCGCGCAGCTCGGGGAGGATGACCAGGCCTCGGTAGCCGTCATCCATGAGTTCGTCACGCACGGAGGTGAGCCGGTCGGCGCCGAGCCTGTTCTCGGCACGCGCCAGGACAACGACGGTCGGCTGATCGGGAAGCCCGTGCAGTTGCTGGCGCAGGTGGCCGGCGATATCGCTCGGATCGTGCGGGAGGGCGACCGTCTCCAGCAGGTGCCCCCACGGGCGGATCAGGTCGTCGCCCGCCTCGCGTGCTGCCTCCCACACCGGGAACTGCGTCCGCCACATCTCCAGGCCCCATCGCGTGACCGCGTCGTCTTCGACAGCGCTGGCGAACTCCTGTGATGCGTCGTGGGCGACCTCGCGCTCGCCGGGCTGCAACCCCTTGAGGTTGCGGGCTTTGTTCCGCGCGGCCCATTGCTGCGCCGCCTGGTCCCAGACGTTCTCGTGGCGGCGCCTGCCCTCTACGGCCAGGAACGACAGGAATTCCTCCCGCCACTGATCGAGGTAGGGCGCTTCGTGCTCTGCCGGCAGCCACAGGCCCCCGTCGTCGCCCTCTGCTTCGTTCTCGTCCTCGCCTTCCTCGTCCTCGTCGACGCCGATCTGGTCTGCGAAGGCGTAGGAGGACCACCACTGCTCGACGTCCTCGGGGTTGGAGGCGTCGTAGACCATGGGCTCGCCGTCCGACTCCCGGTCGGTCACGTAGAAAAGGAACTCCTCGTCGAGGTAGTTGAGCATCTTCTCCAGCGGACTCAGCAGACGGCCGCCCGTGCGGAACCGATTGAACTGGTCGTTCAGCCACGCGAAGAACCGGATGGAGTCGGGCCGCCTGTCGACGAGGCGCTTTCCAGCCCACATCTCTTCTTTGTGAAGCACGACCCCTACGGTCATGTCCGCGAAGGCGCACCAGTCGCTGTGGTAGCCACCGTTGCCGATGTCGACGATCACGACGTCGAACATGGTGCGGGCTCGTTCGATCAGCTCGTGGGCGTCTGCATCCCCGGGCACGTCGGCGGCACGGATGGTGCCCGCTCCCTCGATCGCCACCAAGTCCCACCAGCCGTCGGGCCCTGGAGCCGCAGGGTGCGCCATGACGGAGCGGATCCTGTTCGGGTTGTCCGCCGCGGACAGCACTCCGACGTCGACACCGCTGCGTGCGAGCGCTCCGGCGAGTGCCACCACCGCTGTCGTACAGCCCACACCGCCCCTCCCCATGCCGGGGGCCACCGCTACAACCCCAGTGACTCGGCTGCCCGGCCCTACGGAACGCGGCCGGATCCGGTCCGGCTTGGGCCCTGCGAGCTCCTGCGGTGCCGGCGGACGGCGCGTCCAGTCGGGTGTCCGCTCGACGAACAGTCCGATCCTTCGCAGTGCGGTGCTCCACGGCGCGGCGTCCTCGATCTCTTGGCAGAACCGGTGCCAGGCCTCGCTCTCGCCCTCCGCCAGAGCCGTATTTGTCCAAAGCGGAGTCAGCCCGGCGGCGGTGACGAGCTCGGCTGCTTCATGAAGATCTTTTTGGGCGGCCCTCACGTTTCCCGTGAGACTCGACTGGACCTCGATCACTGCGCGTTCGCCGATTCGCCCCACCGTCAAACCGGAGCGTCGGCTGACCTGGGCCCGAAGGCCCGGCACACCTGTCACACCGGTGGCAGCGGCTGCTGGCAGGATCCGCGCAAGAACCTGGGCAACGAGGTCACCGGCCGGCCGCAGAAGGAGGACGTCGAAGTCGGGTGAGACGCCCTCGAGGCCGAAGGCGGTCCCAGGAGCCGCGAGGTACGGAAGTCCGCCCGGGGCTGGCCGGGCCAGGGTCTGAAGAACGCATGCCTCCAGCAACTGCTGCTGAGGCGATGCGGCATCGGGCACGAGCCCGTTGAACAGGCCCCGGCTGCGGAACCACTGGAATGCGGAGGAGTACGGCTCGCCGGTGTAGTCCATGCGAAGCCGTGCAGTCTTGTCGCGGGCCATGGCCAGTCTTCCTGCGGCACGACAGCCCGGACCAGCGCGCCGACAGACGTCTGCGGTCAACTCACTGACGAAGCATCCACTTCTTTCCGCCGCAGATGCGAACGCGGTCCGGGCCGCGCTCGCTGGCAGTGGCTGCAGTAACAGCCGCACCCGTGAGAATACACAGCCAGTTGGTTGGCGGCACGGTTGACGCATGCGCAGTCGGCAGCTCGCTGGCGGCCGTCAGCGCCGGACACTCGCTGCTATCGACTCTTAAGACTTGTATTCCGTCATCCCGGCGCGTAGAGTCTTAAGAGTCAAATCTGTTGGACTTTGCCGCCAGGAGCACCTATAGACACCCAGGCTCTCGCCCCGACCACGGCGGCGGGCACCCCCGAATCCCTGGAGTCCCTTCGAGCCCAGCGCGACGAGCTGGCCGGATTCATCCGCAAGCTCGCCGCCGAGAACCCCCGGACCATGACGCTCCGGGCCGACGACCACCGGGCCGCTCTGGAGCTGCTCGACAGCCTTCCCGTTCCGGAACGGTGCCTGAACGCGTCCCCCGGCGCACAGGACGGCGGCCACGCGTTCTTCCTGCCCGTCGAGAACGGCAAGCGCTGCATGAACTGCCGAACGCTCCGCCTCGACCCCGCGTCCGCGTCCGCGTCCGCGTCCGCGTCCGCCGCCTGAACCGCCCCTCCGACCCGAAGGACACGTCGATGAGCACTCCCCCGACCGACATCCCGGCCGATCTCGCCCACGCCCTGCGCGCCGGCATCGACGCAGCACACGCGGCAAGCGCGGCCGCCGCTCACGTCTCCGCCACTGTGCTGATCCGCGCCGCAGACGGCCGGGGCAGCGTCCACCAGGCGTGGCGTGGCGAGGGCCCGGACGCCTGGTGCCAGGTGGCATCGCACGGCTTCAGGGCCCATCTGCTGAAGAGCGGGCACGGCGACCGCGCGCAGATCGCGTTCGTTTCGCTGACTACCGA
The DNA here is from genome assembly GCF_032436805.1 of Streptomyces sp. P17. Lineage (NCBI taxonomy): Bacteria > Bacillati > Actinomycetota > Actinomycetes > Kitasatosporales > Streptomycetaceae > Streptomyces > Streptomyces sp. P17. The sequence continues at coordinate 55,536 of NZ_JAVRBF010000057.1, forward strand.
TGCCTACGAGCGCGTACGCGCCCGGGTCCTGGAGCTGGAGGAGTGCCCGCACGACCTTGAGTGCGAGTGCGTGGACGAGCCGTGGCCGTCGGTGGACGACCTGCGCTCGCGCCCGGAGGCCCTGGAGATCGTCACCCGGGACGACGAGGACAGGGGTTTCGCCCGGCTGTCGTCCGGCCGGATCGACCTCACCCTGTGGGACGAATCCGTCCGGCTCCTGTTCGGGCTCATCCAGCTCATCCGCGCGGTCGACCGCCCGTAGTTCGCCGGGGCGGCGGTGCGCTGACCGCGCGCCACCCCACACCCCTGGTCGACTCTTAAAACTTGCGCCCAGCCCCACCGTGAATGTATAGTCTTAAGAGTCGAACGGCGGGTTCCGCCATCCTCTTTCAATTCCAAGGAGTCCACCACTTGCCCACGTCCACGGCGCAGGACAGCGCACCCACGCTGGCAGCGGCGATCACGTTCGTCTCCCTGCACGCTTCGCAGAACGATCTCGACCGGATCTACGCCGCCGCGAAGGATCGGGCCAAGGCCCTGCGCGAGACGCGCGCTGCCTCCATCACCACCGGCGCGCTCATTCGGATCGACAGGATCCGCCCGCAGTACCTGGTCGGCCTGACCGGGAAGGTCACCGCCACCCGCACCGCCCGCACCAAGACCTACGTCACCGTCGAACTGGACGAGGCGTCCACCGAGGAACTGCGGGCCACGCGCAAGCACCCCATCCCCGACGACGTGAAGCGGCACAAGTACGACGGCATCCCCGCCTCCTGCTGCTTCGAGCAGTAGAGGCCCCTCCCCCGGCTGTGCGCCCGGCCCGGCCGGGCGCAACAGGCCCCCTCCCCTCCCCCCGCCAAGGAGCACTCCAGCCATGGGCGCAGAGTCCTACGTCGAAGGCACCATCGCCTTCAGCGAGCCCGTCCCCGTCGAAGGCATCACGCGGGAACTGGCCGAACTGCGCCCGCTGGAGCGCCTCTTCACCCTCACCTACTCCGACGACGCCACCGCACTGCACGGGCTGTCGTCCGGCCAGGACAACGACTGGGGGAGCAGCCGGGAGTGGGACCTCGTGCTCGCCGTGCTGGAGACGATCGCCGGCCAGCACAAGCGCACCCTGCACACGGACGCGAAGTGGGAATCCGACCCCGGCCATTCGCAGGGCACCCTCGTCGTCGACACGGCGGGCCGCTTCCACCACGTCTTCGAGGGCGACGACCCCGCCGTCCACCACACGCGGCACTGCAACTGCCACGCGCACCAGGATCCGCAGGCCTGCGAGCAGTGCGGCTCCGCGGGATTCCTCGCTCGCGAGGACGACCTGCCCACCGCACCGGCCCTGTGCGTCGACTGCCACGAGAGCGCCGGCACCCGCCAGGCCGCCGACGGCCACCAGTGCCGCGACTACTGCGCACTCGACACCGACCACACGGGCCTGTGCCGCCCCTGACCCCCGAGCCTCCCCGACCCAAGGAGCCCACTCCTTCGTGACCTCCACCTTCGTCCCCTACCGCGACCCCAACGACCGCCGCCTGCGCATCCGGATGACCGTCGAGTTCCCCCTGCTCGCCGACGACATCGCCCAGGTCCTCGCCAGCGCCCACCGCGAGAAGGCACCCGACGAACTGCCGCTGCTGCGATACACCGACGCCGTCCACGTCATCCGGACCGAGCTGATCGAGCGCGGCGGCAAGGCGCCGTTCCGCTGGCGCACCGCAGTCGAACGCACGGCCGGCACCGCCCAGGCCGACGCACTGGAGAAGTGGGCCCGCGAGGAAGTCCGCCGCAACTTCCCGGCCCTGAGCCCTTCGAACTGACCCATCCGCTCGCCCCCCGGGCCGGCCCACGCGCCCGCGCCGGCCCGGCATCCACCCCCAGAGGAGACCAATGAACCGCCAGCTCCAGGCGTTCCCGGCCTTCCGCCTGCGCCCGCCCGCCGACGACTCCGCTCCGGCCGACGTCGTCGACGCCAACGACCTGGTCGTGGGCCAGGTCGACGCCGCCGCCGGCGGATACCGCGGACGCGCCGGAGCCGACTCAGGCCCCAAGCGGGCGGACGCGCTGCGGGCGGCCGAGGACGCCGCGGTGTTCCACATCGCCCTGCACGGCCCGGCCGACGCGGAGCACCAGCCGTACTCCAGCGCCTCCGAGGCCCGAGCCGCAGTAGCCCTGATCCCTCTCCAGCGCCAGGAGATCGTCGACGCGGCCGCCCGCGCCTACTTCTTCCACGCCCTGCGCCAGGAGCACGTGACTGCGATCCTCGACGGTCTGGAGGCCATCGTGCGAGAGCACTTCGCCATCGGTACCCGCGGCGGGTGCCGGCGCGTCGCCCGCCTCCTGGACCAGGTCCGCAAACCCGCCCAGGCCCTGCTCTCCCAGGCCGCCGGCGACGAGCGCGACTGGATGGCCTTCCCTCTCGCCCGCCTGCTGGCCTTCACCGAAATGGCCGCCGGCCGCCTCGGCGCTACTGCCACCGAGCCCGTCTCCGACCTCGACGGCCCCTTCCCCGACCCCCACTCCGCCGACCAGGCCCTCGCCACCGCCTTCCGCACCTACCGCGACGTGCAGGCCCTCGCCAACGCTCTTCCCACCCTTCCGGAAGCCACCCTCCACGCTCTCGGCACGCTCGACGACGCGGCGGCCCAGCTGCCCAGCGGCCCCTGCGCGAAGAACCGGGCCGACTGCCGTACAGCCGCCTCCGCCCTGGGCGAGCTGGCCACCGCGGCCCGCAACCTCCACGCCGCAGCCTCCGACACCGCGGCCGAAGTCCACGCCCTGGCACAGGAACTGACCGCCATCGCCGCCGACACGAGCGCGCGACTGAACGCCACCGCCCTCCTCCTCGAGGACGCCGGCCGCCACGGCAGCGTCCGCACGATCCTCAGCACCCTCCGGGAAGCCGAGCTGGGCGGCGAGTCCGACGCCGGCACCCGCTCCGTGCGCGTCGGCGACACCGAGACCGGCCCCATCCGGCGCACCGAGGACGGCCGCTGGACCGGCCCCGGAATCACCGACCCCTACCGCTCCCCCGAGGGCGCCGCAGCAGCACTCATCGACCACTTCCGCGAACGGCAGGCCGCCGCCCGCCCTCACGCCTGACGACTCGCCCCACCAATCCACGGAGTCAACGTGTCCGACGCCGACCCGACCTGGGTGTACACCGTCCTCGCCTGCGAGCAGACCGACCCGCACGACACCTGCCCCGAATGGCGATGGACGAGCGAACACCCGGACGGCGCCGCCGAGGAGGCCCTCGAACGGGCCCGCGCCTTCGACCACTCCCGCGTCCTGCGCCACCCCGAGGGCTACGCGATGCACAAGTCCCTCGCCTACGAACACCGGACCGGAGGCGTGCCGTGCGCGGCCTGCACCTATGGCCGCGGCCCTTGCGCCGACACCCCGGCCGGCCCCCTGTTCCTGTGCCCCCGCTGCCTCGACGTCCTCGACCGCGAGCTGCGGCACGCCCTCATCGCACTCGGGCTCCCTGACCCCGGCAAGCAGATCACCCGCACCATGGCCAGGTGACGCACCACGCGGACCTGGAACAACACCCCACAAGCGACTCTTAAGACTTGCATCAGCGATCTCTCGCATGTATAGTTTTAAGAGTCAGAGGGGGAGCGGCCCCCGGTAGGGGAGAGCATGTCGAGCAAGGACGTAGACCAGCTGATCGAGAAGCTGCGGGACCAGGGCTTCGAGGTCGACGGCAAGGGCAAGGGCCGCCGGGACGAAGAGGTCCTGAAGAAGGTCCGCAAGGGCAAGAAGCACCACCTGGTCACAAAGAACGGGAAGTTCGTCACCTACCTCCCTAAGACCCCGTCCGACCACCGGTCGCTGCCAAACTGCATGCCCTACCTCAAGCGGGCAGGATTCAAGCCCGAGCCCAAGCGGGCTAAGAAGAAGACCAAGGACTGACCCCGCCGGGCCGCTGGGACTCCCCAGCAGCCCGGCTCAACCGCCGTTTCAGCAGATGAGGACAAAGCCCCGTGCAGCCGTTCAGCGTGTACGTCGAGTTCGACGCCGCAGACGTCTCCCCTGACACCTACGAAGCGCTCTTCGACGCGCTCCACGACCAGCACGGGGCCGTCGGCCCTGCCCCCAACGGCAACCTCTCCGTACGCCTGACCGTCGAGGCCGACAGCGT
>NZ_JAVRBF010000614.1:0-287 GCF_032436805.1 Streptomyces sp. P17
CCAGCATCGGATTGCGGTCAGGTCAGACATTGGCAAGCGTATGTTCGGATCCGAAACCGTGCTGATTGCTGCAATAAGGCTTGTGGATTTGCCGGGGATCTATATTGATGACAGCGTTGATTTTGTCGAGTATTTTCATCTGATTTTCAAGAGGCATGAGGTGATCTTTGCAGAAGGCGCGGCCACTGAAAGCTTTCTGATGAATTTTGAAAGTAAAAACAAGCTGACTAAATTGCAGCGAAAGGAAATGGCTGTGATATTTCCTGAATTTTTTGAAGAGGGATATG
>NZ_JAVRBF010000615.1:0-287 GCF_032436805.1 Streptomyces sp. P17
CGTTTATCGAGAAATCGTTCTCCAGCATCAGAAAAAGCCGTTTGATGCGGTACTGCATTTAGGCGATTACATTTACGAATACGGCTCCGGTGGTTATGCCACCGAAAATGCGGCGTCCCTTGGACGTGAACCGAGCCGTGGTACTGAGTGTGTCAGCCTGCAAGATTATCGAGCACGTTATGCACAATATCGCCAAGATAGCGATCTACAAGCCTTGCATGCTTCGATGCCGATGATTGCAGTATGGGATGATCATGAAATTGCTAATGACACTTGGCTTAATGGCG
>NZ_JAVRBF010000616.1:0-286 GCF_032436805.1 Streptomyces sp. P17
CGCATTATCGCTTACCAAGGCACTATCAATAATGCGCACGTTGCCCACAGTGCCAGCACGGGTCATCTGCAGCTCTTGTACTTTGTTTAACACGCTGACGTAAATTGCCTGAGTGACCTCGACATTACGCGTTAGCCGCACAATTTCTTGCTGGGTTTCTGGCAGTTGGCTTACACGGTCGTTGAGCTGCTCTATATCATTTTGTATGCTTCGTTTTTGGCGCAACAGTGCCTGGTAACTAGGGTGGCTAGCCGTGAAGCGTTGCGCTATTTCGGCTTCTTGAAAT
>NZ_JAVRBF010000617.1:0-286 GCF_032436805.1 Streptomyces sp. P17
TCCAAAGGTAGAGGAAGGTTCGGAATATACGGGGTATGTGGCTGGGCCATAGCATCCCCATTCACACTCACACAGTATTGTAAGGGTGTTGGGAATTATCTAGCGGGGATCACAGATATATGCTGTGGTCCCCTATTTTGTCAAATGACAGCGTACAATAATTGAAACGTTGTCGGATTAAGGACATATATTAGTCCGGTATTATCCTTGATAATATAGTCACCGAATACAGCGATCTGTTCGACGGAACCGGGACCAAAAATCTTGAAGCGTCCGCCGTCAGCAT
>NZ_JAVRBF010000618.1:0-286 GCF_032436805.1 Streptomyces sp. P17
GCCCGGTGACCGAGATCGAAAAACGCGGTGGTGTGTTTCATCTGCGCACGCCTGGTGGAACGGTGACGTCGCGGGCGGTCGGTATCGCCACCGGAGCCTACACCGCGCCAGGACTGACGCCGCTGCTGCGAGGACGATGCATGCCGATCCTGTCGAACTCGATCGTCACGCGGCCGCTGACTGCCGCTGAACTGGAAGCCACCGGATTCAAGACAAAGCTGGTTTTGACGGATACCAGGACATTGCGCTTCTACTACCGGCTGCTACCCGACAACCGCCTGCAGAT
>NZ_JAVRBF010000619.1:0-286 GCF_032436805.1 Streptomyces sp. P17
TGCCGATCCCAACCGAGGACTGACACTGCAGAGGTGGTGATGTGGCGTGTCTCGTACCGTCATGGCTCGACTGACGATCGACGGCGTGCAGGGCGTCATCACAGGCTTCCGACAGGTCGGCCAGGCCGCTGTCGAGTACTCCCGCACCGCCCAGAAGGCCGGGACGACCGCGACCCGCTGGATGGACAAACACTCTGACCAGCTCGGGAGACTGGGCGGCACCCTTCTCAAGGTGGGTGCGGTTGGTGCGCTCGCGCTGGGTGGGCTGGCGAAGTCCGCGATCGAC
>NZ_JAVRBF010000620.1:0-286 GCF_032436805.1 Streptomyces sp. P17
GCTGCAGATTCATGGTGGATACGGCTATCTGCAGCGCCTCGGAGCACACTTTCTCGGCCATTTCGCTGGCGAATAGCTTCGCGATGGCAGCTTCCTTCATGCAGGGCAGGCCGGCCTCGAGCAAGCGCGCAGCATAAATGTAGTACTGTCGGGCGATATCGACCTGCGCCGCCATGTCGGCGAGAGCGAAGCTGACGCCCTGCAACTCCATGATCGGCTTTCCTGCGACCTCACGTTCACGCGCATACCGTACGGCTGCTTCGAGAGCCGCCTGAGCGATGCCGAC
>NZ_JAVRBF010000621.1:0-285 GCF_032436805.1 Streptomyces sp. P17
GCATTTTTGGCGATTGATCAGACCGAGATAGCTCCGAACCGCTGTCGGCTGGGTGATCTGCACCGCATATTCGTGGTGCATCTCGATATCGGTATTGGCCGACAACGCCTTGTGCAGCATCGCGGTGCCGGACCGCCCGCTGGAAGCCGCAGGCTTGCGCGATGTGCGCCGCGCATTCTATCGCGCGCTGGCCGAGGCGGGGATCGGCCGCGAGGCGGTCGTGATCGCGGTCAAGGACTAGAAGATTGGCCTTGAACACCAAGCCATTTTTCATCGTCTCGAGCG
>NZ_JAVRBF010000622.1:0-285 GCF_032436805.1 Streptomyces sp. P17
GTCAATAATAGAAGGGAAAATAAAGCCGCATTTGGGCTGGTCGTCCACCGTATTAACCAACATATTGCGCGCAGTAGCGGCGTCGTACACGGCGGCATTCACCGCATCGTTATCGGTGGCGGCAATAACCAACAACTTGCCATCTAATAAGTGCGGCTCAAAATAGCCTTGCAGTAACTCGGCTTTACCCTGTTGCTGCCAATCCTGAAATTCCGCTGCAAAATCAGGCGCCACGACAGTCAGTTTAGCGCCAGCACTGAGTAAGGTGCCTGCTTTACGCAATGC
>NZ_JAVRBF010000623.1:0-285 GCF_032436805.1 Streptomyces sp. P17
GAGTAATCCTGTCCTCTGTGTTCTATCCCCTACCATCAATGCCGACCTGACTAGGAAGGAGTATCTCGACCCCTTCGGTATTGCCGATGAGGCTGCGATGATCCTTTCCTTGCACAAGGCTCCGGGGAAGAAGAAGACCCCAGCCGCTGAGATGAAAGCCTATCTTAGTGAAGAAGTGCAACCCGTTCTGGACGAGATGGAAATCAAGTACATCGTCTGTGCAGATGCGGACTATTATAAGGTACTCACAGGCTCTACCAAAGCTGACCTGCAAGTCGGATACGT
>NZ_JAVRBF010000624.1:0-285 GCF_032436805.1 Streptomyces sp. P17
GTCGGTGGCGGCGGACGCGCCGGCCGCCGACAACGCCCAGGCGCCGAGCCCGGCCAGAGCCATCCCCGCGCCACGCATCGACCACGCCATGCCGTTCCCTCCCCTGTCGCCCGCTTGGCCGGGCTTTAGCGCACAGGGTGAGGCCGGTCGCCTGCGGGGACAAGCAAAGATGGCGTGAGGGCTTGACCCCGCACCCTTCAAAACCCCCGCACCTATGCTATTGCGAAGGAATGACTACCAGCGCGCCCCTCATCGAGGACGACGCCGTTCGCCTGCGCGACCGGC
>NZ_JAVRBF010000625.1:0-285 GCF_032436805.1 Streptomyces sp. P17
TAACGCCGTCGAACTGTCATGAGTTGCTTTTCGATGATGTCATCTGGGTCAAGCAGGCCCGTGTCGAACATCTCACCTTTGTCGACGCCATGCGACATCGTGGCGTGGATGTCGTCTTTCTGCGAGAGATGCTGGCAGAGACGATGCAGGATGCCGAGGCCCGGCGCTGGCTTCTGGAGCGTCGTGTCAACGAGAATACCGTAGGCGTTGGTCTGGCTGACGATTTGCGAGCCCACCTCATGGAGATTGACGCCGATGCCTTGTCGCTGATCCTGATGGGCGGCT
>NZ_JAVRBF010000626.1:0-285 GCF_032436805.1 Streptomyces sp. P17
GGGAGCCGTGCCGACCCAGCTGCTCACCGGTCTCGCCGCACAGCTGCAGGCCCAGCTCAGCCAGCAGGCGCACGCCGCCGGCGCGCCCACCGTGCCGCAGGTCGCCGTGACCGCCGTCGTGCCACGGTCGGACAGCGACCCTTCCGGCACCGGCCTCGCCGCCGCGGCGTTCCCACTGACCCTCGGCGGCATGCTGGGCGGCGTGCTCATCTCGCTGCTCGTGGTCGGTCCTCTCCGCCGCCTCACGGCGCTCCTCGCGTACGGCGTCGGGGTCGACGCAGTAGC
>NZ_JAVRBF010000627.1:0-285 GCF_032436805.1 Streptomyces sp. P17
CATGCCGCCACCGATCCGCACACACTCAGCGATCACGGCACCGGTCTGGTCGATGATCGCGGACCGGCGCATCCGCCCCTCCCGGTCGACGTCGGCAGTCCACTCGGCCAGCGGCGTCGGGTCGGCATCGGGTGCGCCCACGCTCGCGAGGTGACGGGCGACCTTGGCGCGGTAGTATGCATCGCTCTTGACCTGGCTGATCTGCATCTCAGTACACCTCCACGGGCTCGATGATCGAGCAGATCCGGTCAGCCGCGGCGTCGAGCACATCCCACAGAGCCCGCT
>NZ_JAVRBF010000628.1:0-284 GCF_032436805.1 Streptomyces sp. P17
TGTGCGACCTGCACGACGACCTGGCGGAGAACCCGGCGATCTGGACCCTCCAGGCCCGCTTCCCCCGCGTGTCCTGACCCTCACTCCTCCACCCGGATCCCCAGCGCCCCCGCCAACACGGCCGCCAGATCCAGCAGTTGCCCCGTACTGATCACGGCCCCCGCCAGCCGGTCCACGCCCCGCGCGATCTCCAGTGACGCCGCCTCTCTGAGAGCCCGTGAACAAACTGATCATTTCCGGTGTTTGGCGTCCTTCGTGCCCGCCAGGCGCCGTGACATCAGCAT
>NZ_JAVRBF010000629.1:0-284 GCF_032436805.1 Streptomyces sp. P17
CTTTTTAGTGCCAAAAATTGTTGCAGACGAACGTACCAACAGTGTCATTGTAACTGGTGAGGCCCAGGCACGACAAAGAGTCCTTGAGCTAGCTAGGCGGTTAGATGCTGAGCTACAAACCAGCGGTAATACTCGGGTTATTTACCTTAAGTATGCTAAAGCCGATGAGTTAGTACCTGTACTAAAGGGCGTGAGTGACTCTATTGTGGCCGAGGTGCAGGGTGGACAAGGCGCTAATCCTCAAAATGCCAGACGCAGTACGGGCCGGGAAATTAGCATTGAAG
>NZ_JAVRBF010000630.1:0-284 GCF_032436805.1 Streptomyces sp. P17
GCATGGATCGACGAGGCGCGGTCGCGGGGGATTGAGGTGCAAAGCGCCGAGATCGCTGTCAGCGACCTCAATATCCAGCATACGTTCCGGGGAACGGGCCATGTCACTGCGCCCAGCACGAAAAAGGTTGGCCGCAAGCCCAAGGCCGATCCTCTTGATCTGGACTGGTATCGGGCCTTGCCATCGCATCTTCGCCACCCCTCCGCTGTGCTGATCGACACGACCGGGGCGGAGCCGGTGTTCATCCTGGTCTTCGATCTGCCCGGACGGCCGGCCAAGCTGGT
>NZ_JAVRBF010000631.1:0-284 GCF_032436805.1 Streptomyces sp. P17
CTGAATCGGGCTGTGATCACTCTGCCGCTCGACGCCGTCTATGCGCCTGACATGGTGCTGCGGGTCACGGGCTCCCGAGCCCCTGCGCTGATCGGTGCACGGTTCGTCCTGTCCGGCGAACTGCTGGACTCCGACGGCGAGGTGCGCCGCATCGTCGGCTATCGACCAGAGGGGGCGGCATGAGTATCACTGTGAGCGGTGCGCGTGAACTACAACAGGCATGCACGGACGCCTCGGGTCGCATCGACAAGGAAACGATTGCTGTGCTGCGGCGTGCCGCGGTT
>NZ_JAVRBF010000632.1:0-284 GCF_032436805.1 Streptomyces sp. P17
GCTCCAGCATCCACGCCAAGCTGTTCGGCCGTCAGGCGCCCAAGGTCACCGGGCAGGGCATCACCGGTAGCTATGGCTTCGGCGGGTTCGACGGCCAGAGCTATGCCGATATCAAGGCCAAGGGCGGTCTGTTCCGCAGCGACAAGAAGTGGACACAGTTCGGCGCGCTGGACCCTGGCATCGATCGCACGTTCGATATGGCCGCGCGCCAGGTCCGCGGTGCTGCAACCGATCTGGCCAAGCAGCTGGGCGTGGATCTGACCCAGAAGCTCGGCAGCGTGAAG
>NZ_JAVRBF010000058.1:0-58311 GCF_032436805.1 Streptomyces sp. P17
GGATCATGGGGCTGTGTCGTGGCCACAGGCAGAGCCTCCCATCACTCCATGATCAAGATCTAGCCCTGTAGTACTAGGTCTTCCGTCCTGGGTCGGGGCGTCTGAGACCATAGGCGATGTGAATGAGATTCGGCGCGGCACGCTTCAGGAGCAGACCTTCTACGAGCAGGTCGGCGGGGAGGAGACCTTCCGCCGCCTCGTCCACCGTTTCTACGAGGGTGTCGCCGAGGACCCGATCCTGCGGCCGATGTACCCCGAGGAGGACCTGGGACCGGCCGAGGAGCGCCTGACGCTCTTCCTGATCCAGTACTGGGGCGGCCCGACGACGTACAGCGAGAACCGCGGCCACCCCCGCCTGCGCATGCGCCACGCCCCCTTCACCGTCGACCGCGCGGCGCACGACGCCTGGCTCAGGCACATGCGGGACGCCGTCGACGAACTCGGCCTGTCCGAGGAGCACGAGCGGACGCTGTGGAACTACCTGACGTACGCGGCGGCGTCGATGGTGAACACGGCGAGCTGAGCGCGGCCTAGCGGGAGACGCTGACGTCCAGGACGCCAAGACCCGCCCGCCGTACGGCGATCGACCCGTACGGCGTGCGCAGCCGCAGCCACGCACCCGACGAGAACAACGCCGGATCCCCGGAGCCCCGCAGGAATCCCAGCGCCTGCGCCGCGTGCACCGCCCGTACCGGCAGCGGGGTGTCGCCGACGGTCCGGGACCAGATGTCCCGCCCGATCCGGTCGAGTTCGGCCCTCGTACGGCCCTCGGGGCCCAACTCCTCGGTGCGCGCCCGGAATTCGGCCACCGCCGCGCCGACCATCGCGCGCAGCGCGTCCGGTGCGGGCAGCCCCGGCTCGGAACGCCAGCCGCCGCGCGGCGGCAGCACCCCGGCCCAGGGCGGGCCGGTGACGGCGCCGGGGACGACGGCCGTGGCCGCCGACTCGTCCACCGCTTCCAGGAGTTCACCCGCGGACACGGTCAGGTCCAGGGTGACGTCGAGGCCGTTCTCGTACGGCTTGGCCAGGCGTGCCGTACGGATCGCCAGCACCTCGAAGGAGGGTGGGCGCCCGAAGACGGCGAGTGCGGTGCCGGCCGCCTGGAGGCGCACCGCGGCCGCACGGTCGTAGTGGAGCAACCGGGAGAGGAAGGCGACGAGATCCGCCGCCTCCCCTTCGTCGGCGAGGTGGAGCACCGTCATGCGGCGACGGCCTCCTCCTCTTCGTCGTCCCGGTACTCCGCGAGGAACTCCCGTTCCTCGGCGGTGATCCGACGGGGCCGCTGCGTCTCGAAGTCGAACGGCACTATCACCGTCGACGCCCGGACGTAGACGAGGTCGTCGTCCTTCACCTCGTAGGCGATGGTGAAGGACGCGGCCCTGATCTGCGTGACCCACAGCTCGATGTCCACGGGGTGGTGCCGGTGGACGAGCTGCCGCTTGTAGTCGATCTCATGGCGCGCCACCACGGACCCCTGCTGGAAATCCTTGTCCGGGCGGAACAGGAAGTCGATACGGGCTTCCTCCAGGTAGCGGAGGAACACCACGTTGTTGACGTGGCCGTACGCGTCCATGTCCGCCCAGCGCAGCGGGCAGCGGTAGATGTGCCGCAAGATCGATCAGCCCCGGGTCAGCTTCTTGTAGGTGGCTCGGTGCGGACGCGTGGCATCCGCACCGAGCCGCTCGATCTTGTTCTTCTCGTACGACTCGAAGTTGCCCTCGAACCAGAACCACTTGGACTCGCCCTCGTAGGCGAGGATGTGCGTGGCGACCCGGTCCAGGAACCACCGGTCGTGGGAGACGACCACGGCGCAGCCGGGGAACTCCAGCAGCGCGTTCTCCAGGCTGGAGAGCGTCTCGACGTCGAGGTCGTTGGTCGGCTCGTCGAGGAGCAGCAGGTTGCCGCCCTGCTTGAGGGTGAGCGCGAGGTTGAGCCGGTTGCGCTCACCACCGGAAAGGACACCGGCCGGCTTCTGCTGGTCGGGCCCCTTGAACCCGAAGGCGGAGACGTAGGCGCGGCTGGGCATCTCGACCTGACCGACATTGATGTAGTCGAGCTCGTCGCTGACCACGGCCCACAGGGTCTTCTTGGGGTCGATGTTCTCGCGGCTCTGGTCGACGTAGGAGATCTTGACGGTGTCGCCGACCTTGATGGTGCCGGAGTCAGGCGTCTCCAGACCCTGGATCATCTTGAAGAGGGTGGTCTTGCCGGCGCCGTTGGGGCCGATGACCCCGACGATGCCGTTGCGCGGCAGCGTGAACGAAAGATCATCGATGAGGACCTTCTCACCGAAGGCCTTGTTGAGGTTGTTGACCTCGACGACGATGCTGCCGAGCCGGGGACCCGGCGGGATCTGGATCTCCTCGAAGTCCAGCTTCCGCATCTTCTCGGCCTCGGCGGCCATCTCCTCGTAGCGAGCGAGACGGGCCTTGGACTTGGCCTGACGCCCCTTGGCGTTCGACCGCACCCACTCCAGCTCTTCCTTGAGCCGCTTGGCCCGCTTGGCGTCCTTCTGCCCCTCGACCTTGAGACGGGTCTGCTTGGTCTCCAGGTACGTGGAGTAGTTGCCCTCGTACGGGTAGGCGCGCCCGCGGTCGAGCTCAAGAATCCACTCGGCCACGTTGTCGAGGAAGTACCGGTCGTGGGTGATGGCGACCACGGTGCCCGCGTACTTGGCGAGGTGCTGCTCCAGCCAGTTCACGGACTCGGCGTCGAGGTGGTTGGTGGGCTCGTCGAGGAGCAGCAGGTCAGGGGCTTCCAGCAGCAGCTTGCAGAGCGCGACGCGGCGCTTCTCACCACCGGAGAGGTTGACGACGGGCCAGTCGCCGGGCGGGCACCCGAGCGCGTCCATGGCCTGCTCCAGCTGAGCGTCCAGGTCCCACGCGTTGGCGTGGTCGAGCTCTTCCTGGAGCTTGCCCATCTCGTCGAGGAGCGCGTCGGAGTAATCGGTCGCCATGAGTTCGGCGATCTCGTTGAACCGGTCGAGCTTGCCCTTGATCTCGGCGACACCCTCCTGGACGTTCTCCAGGACGGTCTTCTCCTCGTTCAGCTTCGGCTCCTGCATCAGGATGCCGACGCTGTAACCCGGCGACAGGAAGGCGTCACCGTTGGAGGGCTGCTCAAGCCCCGCCATGATCTTCAGCACGGTCGACTTACCGGCACCGTTCGGACCGACGACGCCGATCTTCGCCCCCGGCAGGAAGTTCAGGGTGACGTCGTCGAGGATCACCTTGTCGCCGTGCGCTTTGCGCGCCTTGCGCATGGTGTAAATGAACTCAGCCAAGAGAAACCGTCCGGCAGCTTGAAATCTGGCAGTGGGCAGATACACCCCATCTTGCCGTACCGCCACCCTCGGGAGGAAACCCGTTCCTTCCGGGGCCCCTGACCTGGGGTTTCGCAGCCGTACGGCGCCGCGCTCCGGCGGCCGGCCCCGAGTGGTCAGTCGCGCTCAGGAGTCTTCTTCCTCCGGACGATCAACAGAGACGCTCCGCCGATCAGCACCAGCCCGATCGCCACCCCCGCGATCACCGGGGTCGCGTCGGAGCTGCCGGTCGCCGCGAGGTTGGTGTCGGGGGACGTGCCGCCCACTGTCGCGGGGCTCGGTTCCGTCAGTGTCTGGGTCGAGGTGTTGTCGGCCTCCGCTGCCTGCGTCATGCAGTCCAGGACGCCGGTGAAGCGCTGGGCGAAGCCGCCGGGGCCCTCGATCGTGAAGTCGTAGGCCTGGTCCTCCTGGAGCGGGATCGTCACCGTCCGGGACTCGCCCGCGCCGATCGTGTACTCGGCGCCCAGCAGCTCGAAGGAGAAGCTCTCGTCGCCCTCATTGGCGGCCATGATGTCGACGCCGCCCTTGGCGCAGTTCTTCGCCGCCGACAGTGCCGGTATCGCGCCCTTCTTCGCCCAGGTCGCACGGGCCGTGGCCGACACCGTCGACTCGCTGGAGCCGGCCAGGATCTGCGTCTGGCTGCGGCTCTCGGAGGTGAAGGCGCGGCCCACGGGGACGGTCGTGGAGGCCTGCACCGTCAGCTCCGCCGTGCCGGCCGCCGCTTCCTCGGGCACGTCGACGTAGATCTGGCCGCCGTCGGAGGTCGAGGTCACGGGCTTGCCGGCCTTGTCGACGATCCGTAGACCGCTCGTGGCCGCGTCCGCCGGCGGCTTCACCGTCACGGCGGACGCCCCCGTGTGTACCGTCACCGGCCCGAGCCGCTCGCCGGGGCGCCCGGACAGCGCGGGCGGGTCCAGCGTCAGGGACGGCGCCGGCTCGGCCACGTCGCGGGCGCTCTCCTCCAGATAGTCGGCGAGCTTCTCGGCCTGCGGGTCGACAGCGTCGACGTCCGCGTCGTCCGAGTAGCGCCAGACGGCCACCTGCGTACCCGCCGCCGCGTCCTGCTCGGTGAGCCCGCCCTGGAGTCCCGCCTTCTCGGCCAGCGCCGCCAGATCGTTCACCTGCGGATAGGAGTTCTGCAGGATCCAGCGGATCTTGCCCGCGTTCTCGTTGACCCCGAGGGAGGTCCCGCTCCACGGTGTCTCGCGGTACTTGGCATCCTTCTGCGTGGGGTTGTACAGGTCCACGCAGTACGTCTGCAGGGTCCCGCCGCCCTCGACGGACATCTCGAACAGGCCCGCCGAGACCTCCTGGTCGCCGGCCTCGCCGTGTATGACCGCCGCGCCGTACGTCTTCAGGCCGCCTATCGTCGCGGTCGCCCCGCCCTGGTTCTGCGCCGTGCCGTCGGCGGCGGCCTGGCCGGCACCGGCCACCAGCACACCGGCGGCGACCAGCCCGGACACCAGCGTCGCGGCGGCGAGTCGGGCCGCCCCTCGTCCGCGCCCGGACAGCGCGGAGAAAGAAGAAAGCACAGAATTCCCCTTCGAGCAGGACCCGTTGACGTGGGGGGTACGGTCCCACCAGCAGAACTACAAGCCCCGAGAGCCTTGTTCGGCATCCTAAGGACCGGGCGTCCCACGCTTCCCAGGGATCCCGCGGGACAAGCGATCCGACTCGCAATCGTTATCGCGGGACCCGCTGCGAACAGGGCTTATCGACAAATCAACCCGGGGTGTTCGGCACTCATTCGCCGATAAGCCGCAGTTCGGTCAACGATCACGGGTGCCCTGACGTCACGTCACCGCCGCCGGTTCCGGTGCCTGTTGAGCCGCCGACTCCGGTGTCTCCCAGTCCGGCTCCGGACGCGGGGGCGCTCCGCTCACCGCAGGTTCCGGCCTGCCCGGGCGGCGGAAGGCCGAGGTGCCCCGCGCGAGATCGTGGCCGATCGCCACCGCGTCGATGTCGGCCGAGGTCCACGTCTGCTGCTCGCGCACCTCCGAGCGGACCTTCAGCCTGCCCTGCACCAGAACGGGGTCACCGACGGTCAGCGACGCCGCCGCGTTCGTGGCGAGCTGCCGATTGGCCCACACCGTGAAGAAGTTGGTGTGCCCGTCCGTCCACTCGTTCTTCTCGCGGTCCAGATAGCGGGCGGTCACCGCCAGCCGGAACCGCGCCGACGGTCCCGTCGCGACCTCCCGGTACACCGGCTGCGTCGCGACGTTCCCCACGACCGAGATGATCGTCTCGTTCATCCTGAACCCCTCCCGTACACGCCGACGGGCCCGTCCCGTACGGCTGCGTCTGTCGTGACGACCGCGTTCCTCGCGAATCGCCGCGAAGCCAGACTGCCTCCGCCGGGCCGAGCCCGCCGCGCGCTGTGGATCAGCCCTGGGTCTGTGGATAACCTCGCCACTCGAACGGGGCGCTCCGCATCACCCCACGCCCACCCCCGTGACGCGGCTGTACTGCTCCCGGACCTCCCGGTACCGCAGCAGCTCCGCCGCCAGCGGATCCAGCACCCGCGCCCTCCCGCACCCCGCGGCCGCCTCCCGCAACCGCCGTTCCGCCTCCATGCCGTATCGCCGCGCCGGCCCCCGCGCCGCCATCCGGCAGCTCCACTCCACCAGCGGCCCGCCGATGATCCCGGCCGCCATCAGCAGCACCGGCACGCCCAGATTCGGCGCCATGACGCCCACGATCTGGCCCGCCAGCCACAGGCCGCCCACCACCTGCAGCAGCGTCATCGACGCCTGCACCAGCACCGCGGCGGGCCACCACCCCGGCCGCGGCGGCCGCCCCGGCGGCAGCCCCGCCCGCGCGGCCAGGTCGTCCAGCGCCTCAGGCAGCCCCTGCGAGCCGCGTACCGCCGCCTCGCGCACCGCCTGGGCCCACGGCGCCGGAAGCCCGCCGGACGCCCGCTCGGCGACCGTGCGCACCGCCTGCTCCACACGCTGGCGCGCGGTGGCCTCCTCGTCCGCCTGCGCGCGCAACGGGAGCCGTCCCGTGGGAGGTTCGCGCCGGTCCTGGTACCAGCGCCACAGCCGTAGCCAGGGCGTCCCGCACGCGCGGTTGGCGTTGCGCAGCCACGCGCGCTCGGCGGCCTCGCCCGCCGCGGTGGCGCCCACGGCGTCCGCGAGCCGGGCGGCGAACTCGTCCCGGGCCTCCTCGCTCAGCCCGGTCCGCCGGGAGGTGGCGTAGACGGGCCGCAGCCCCCACGCGGCGGCGTCGACGTCGGCGGAGATCCGGCGCGCGGCGGCCCCGCGCTCCGCCACGAACTGCCCGAGCGCCTCGCGCAGTTCGCCGATGCCGTCCCCGGTGAGCGCGGACAGCGCGAGCACGGTCGCGCCCGGTTCGCCGTACTCGCCGAGCGCGATGCCGTCCTCGTCCAGCAGCCGCCGCAGATCGTCGAGGACCTGCTCGGTCGCCTCGCCGGGGAGCCGGTCGGTCTGGTTGAGGACGACGAACATGACCTCGGCGTGGCCCGCCATGGGCCGCAGATAGCGCTCGTGCAGGACGGCGTCGGCGTACTTCTCGGGGTCCACGACCCAGATGACGGCGTCGACAAGGGCAAGGACCCGGTCCACCTGTTCGCGATGCGCCACGGCCGCGGAGTCGTGGTCGGGCAGGTCGACCAGGACGAGGCCGCGCAGCTGTCCCTCGGCGTCCGTGTGCTGGGCGGGGCGCCGGCGCAGCCGGGGCGGGATGCCGAGCCGGTCGATGAGGCTGGCCGCGCCGTCGCTCCAGCTGCACGCGATGGGCGCGGCGGTGGTCGGCCGGCGGACGCCCGTCTCCGAGATCGTCACCCCGGCCAGTGCGTTGAACAGCTGCGACTTGCCGCTGCCGGTGGCGCCCGCGATGGCGACCACCGTGTGCTGCCCGGAGAGCCTGCGCCGCGCGGCGGCCTCGTCGAGCACCCGTCCGGCCTCGGCGAGGGTGCGGCTGTCGAGCCGGGTCCGGGACAGCCCCACCAGCTCGCGCAGCGCGTCGAGCCGCGACCGCAGGGCGCCGTCGTACGCCAGCGTGGTCGCCGTCTGCGGGGCGGAGGCCCGGCTCTCCACGACCGGTGCGGGCTGCTGCTCCCCGGCGGTCTCGTTCACCCGCCGCGCGATCAGCCCGTCGTCCCAGGCGGTCCCGGAGTCGGTGTCAGGAACGGCGTCGTCGGGGTCGTCGGCCTTCTCGGGTTCCACGGCCTTCTCCTCGTCGGAACCCGTGGGACTCGCGCCGGAGGCCTCGGTCTCCTCGGGAGGGCTCTCGGCGGCGCCGTCCTCGGCGGGTTCCGGGTGTCCCTGGTCGTGGTCCTGGTCAGTGACGGCGGTCACCGGTCACCTCTCCTTCTGCAGTACGGACAGCGCGGCGATGAGTTCGGCCTGTGGCTCCGGGTGGACGTCGAGGGCGTCGAGGGGGGCGAGCCGGCGCTCGCGTTCGGTGTGCATGACCCGGTCGAGATGGTCGGCGAGCAACCGCCCGCCCCGGTCGCGCAGCCGCAGCGCGCCGTGGGCGCCGATGCGCTCGGCGAGCCCCTCACCCGCGGAGCGGGCCCTGCGGCCGCCCAGGAGCGCGGTGGCGACCAGGGCGGCGACCACCTCGGGGTCGGGCGCCGCGCTCCGGTCGAGGTCGCGGACCTCGTCCTCGGCGTACTCCTCCAGCTCGCGCCGCCATCGCCGTACGGCCAGACCGATGCGGTGCTCGGCGCTCTCCAGGGTGGTGTCGCGGGCCCGGAGGGTGGGGGCGGCGGCCGCCGGTTCGCGGCGCCAGGCCTCGTCGACGCGCTCGTCGGCGGCCGTGACGGCGCACAGCAGCAGGGCCGCGAGGCTCTCCACGAGGGCGTCCAGGAGCTCGGCGGCCGTGCAGTCGAGGGGGAAGGCGCGCCAGCGTTTGAGGGCGTCGCCGGCGAGGACGGCGCCGGACTGGAGACGGCCGCGTACGCGCGCGTGCTCGCTGTCGTACGCCGAGTCGACGGCGGCGGTGAGCCGGAGCGCGGCGGCGTACTGGGCGGCGGCGGCGCTGGCCAGCTCGGGCATCCGGGACTTGAGGGAGTCGAGGACGCCGTAGGCCGTGCGGGCCATGACGTGCTGGCGGGCGGCCGGGTCCTGGGCCTGGTGGACGAGCCAGGTGCGCAGCGGTGCCACGGCGGTGGCGGGGAGGAGGCCGCCGCCCCAGGCCGACTCGGGCAGCTCGGGGACGGTGAAGCGGGGGACGTGGCCGAGGCCGGCCTTGGTGAGCAGGGCGCCGTACTGCCGGGAGACCTCGGAGACGACCTGGTGGGGGACCCGGTCGAGGACGGTGACGAGGGTGACGTCGTACTCCTTGGCGGTGCGCAGCAGGTGCCACGGGACGGCGTCGGCGTAGCGGGCGGCCGTGGTGACCATGACCCAGATGTCGGCGGCGCAGATCAGCTCGGCGGCCAGGACGCGGTTGTCGGCGACCAGGGAGTCGACGTCGGGCGCGTCGAGGAGGGCGAGGCCGCGCGGGAGGGTTTCGGCGGTCTCGACGCGCAGCACGCGCGTGGGGTCCTCGCCGGGCAGCAGGAGCTCGTCGCCGGCGTCCTGCTGGGGCACCCAGACGCGGGTGAGGTCGGGCAGGACGCGCATCCCGCTGAACCAGTGATGATCCTCCGGATGGCAGACCAGCACCGGCGTCCGGGTGGTGGGCCGCAGCACCCCCGCCTCGCTGACCCGCTGGCCCACCAGGGAGTTGACCAGCGTCGACTTTCCGGCCCCGGTGGAACCTCCCACGACGGCCAGCAACGGTGCTTCAGGTTCTCTCAACCGGGGCACCAAGTAGTCGTCGAGCTGCGCGAGGAGTTCGTCGCGGTTGGCACGCGCGCGTGGCGCCCCCGCCAGGGGCAGCGGAAAGCGTGCGGCTGCGACACGGTCGCGCAGAGCGGAGAGTGCGTCGATCAGCTGAGGCCGTACGTCCAAGGTCACCACATGCGAAGAATGCCCAATTTTAGGGGAATTCTGAAGCATATGAGCATGTCTGCGCGCCGACGGAACGCAAGGGACGGAAGGGACGACTGGGACACCGGCACAGTCCAGGCATAACGAGTGCACAACACCCGGTGCGCCAGACGCCAAAAGCGGTGCACGATTCGTACCTGCCTGCGATTATCAGGACCGCTTCACCGAACCTCCACATCGAGCCACGGAGGCGAAGCAACAGAGACAAGGACGCGGGAGCCCCTATCCTTGTCCCGGCAACGTCACGGATCAGCCCACACCCGGGCACCACGACAGAGGCCACCACACCGGCCCCCGTAGCTCAGTGGATAGAGCAGGCGCCTTCTAAGCGCTTGGCCGCAGGTTCGAGTCCTGCCGGGGGCGCCCAGTCTCCGCCCTCCCCTCGGGAGGGCGTTTTTGCTGTTCGGGGCGGGTTCAGAGACCGAAGAAGCCGTATTCCGCCGGGCGTAGAGTCGAGAACCCCTGCCCCGCGGAAAGGACTTCACCGTGCCGCTGCGCTGTGCCGTGCTCGACGACTTCCAGCAGGTCGCGACGGAGCTTGTCGACTGGTCGCCGATCGCCGAGGACGTGGAGGTGGTCTCCTTCGGCTTCCACTTCGCCGACGAGGACGCCCTGGCCGCGGCGCTCGCCGAGTTCGACATCGTGATCACGCTGCGCGAGCGCGTCCCCTTCCCGGCGTCCCTGTTCGCCCGCCTCCCCCGGCTGCGCCTCCTCGTCGCCTCCGGTATGCGCAACAGCGTCATCGACTACGCCGCCGCCGAGGCCCACGGCGTCACCGTCTGCGGTACGGCCAGCTCCTCCACCCCGCCCGTCGAACTGACCTGGGCCCTGTTGCTGGGCCTCGCCCGTGGTGTGGTCGAGGAGCACAACCACCTGCGCGGCGGCGGCCCTTGGCAGTCCACCGTCGGTGCCGACCTGCACGGCCGCCGCCTCGGTCTGCTCGGACTCGGCAAGATCGGCGGCCGGGTGGCGCAGGTGGGCCTCGCCTTCGGCATGCACGTCAGCGCCTGGAGCCAGAACCTCACAGAAGAGCGGGCGGAGGAGGTGGGCGTCGAAAAGGCCGCGACCAAGGAGGAGCTCCTCACCCGCAGCGACGTCGTCTCCGTCCACCTCGCCCTCGGCGACCGCACCCGCGGCCTGCTCGGAGCCCCCGAGCTCGCCCTCCTCAAGCCGACCGCCTACCTGATCAACACCTCCCGCGCCGCCATCGTCGACCAGGACGCCCTGCTCGCCGCCCTCCACGCGGGCCGGATCGCCGGCGCGGCCGTGGACGTCTTCGACACCGAGCCGCTCCCCGCCGACCACCCGATGCGCACGGCCCCCCGTCTGCTGGCCACCCCCCACCTCGGCTATGTCACCCAGGCCAACTACCGCACGTACTACGGCCAGGCCGTCGAGAACATCAAGGCCTTCCTCGCGGGTTCGCCCGTACGGCAACTCCCCTGATACCACCGGTTGGGTTAAGGAACCGGGTGATCCCCGTGACCAGCCGCAGGCACCGGCGTTGAACGGGAGTGCGGCGGCGCACCCTGCCGCCGAGCTCACCGAGTCAAAGGAGAACGTGATGTCGCGCATCGCGAAGGCAGCCGTTGTCGCCGTCGGCACCGGTGCCATGGTGGTCGGCGGAGCCGGACTGGCCCTGGCGGACGCGGGCGCCAACGGCAAGGCCGTCAAGTCGCCCGGCGTCGGTTCGGGCAACCTCGTCCAGGTCCCGGTCCACGTGCCCATCAACCTGTGCGGGAACACCGTCAATGTGATCGCCCTGCTGAACCCGGCCTTCGGCAACACCTGCGCCAACGTCGACGACAAGGACAACGACGACAAGAACGGCGGCTACGGCAACGGCAAGGGCGACCACGGCAAGGGCGGCAAGGGCGGCAACGGCGGCAACGGCGGCTACGGCGACTGACGCCCCCTCCGTCTCCGCACGCCCGTACTTCCCCGTACGGAACGAGCCCCGGCACCTCCGAGCGCCGGGGCTCTCCCCATGTCCCCTCACGCGTACCGGTAGATCCGGCTCACGTCCTCCAGCTGGTCCGGCGTCACATCCCACGGCGGCAGCTTCTCGTGCCGGGCGACGATCCGCCCCCGCTGCTCGTCGCCGATCGCGGGCGGCTTCGCCGGAAGGTAGCGGTGTACGCGGTGCCGCCGCTGCCAGCGGGTCCAGCACAGGTCGATGAAGGCGTGGTGCATCCAGAACACCGGGTCGTTGACGGAGGCGCCGCCGACCATGTCGCCGCCGACCCAGCGGTGCACCCGGTTGTGGTTGCGCCAGGACACCGGACCGCGCCCCTCGCCCCACCCCTCCAGCTTGTTCCGGAACCCCTTGCGGGCGGTCGAGTCCCACGGCGAGGCGTCGTAGACCGGATCGGCCAGCGCCCCCTCCAGATCCTTCTTCGTCGGCAGCGCGATCGGATCGCGCGCCCGGCCGAGGTCCCGGGTGAGGAACTTCCCGTCCCTCACGCTCTCCTTGATGGTCCAGTTGCCCTCCGCGTAGGCGAACGGCCCGGTCATCACCTGCCGGTCCACCCGCCGCCCGGTGCCCCCGAGCAGATCCGCGGTCCAGGGCGCGGCGGCCGCCGTACGGTCCTTCGTCCAGTCCCAGTACGGCAGCGTCACCGAGGAGTCCACCCGGCGCAGCGCCCGCTCCAGCTCCAGCAGGAACTGCCGGTGCCAGGGCAGGAAGGAGGGTGTCATATGGGCCGTACGCAGTCCGCCCTCGCCGTCGGAGACGTAGTACTCGATGTGCGTCCGCACGAACTCGTCGTACACGCCCCGCCGTTTGAGCTCCAGCAGCGCCTTCACCAGCCGCCGCCGCTCGGTCCGGGTGAGCGTGCTGACGTCCTTACGCGTGTACGCCATGGTGGTCCCCCCTGTCCGTCTTCCGGTCCCGCAGCCGCTCCCCCGGCCCCAGTTCGTCGACCGCCGCCCGGGCCGCGTCCAGCGGGGTGTCGTACGAGCTGTAGTGGTCGAGCATGCTCAGCCAGGTGCCGTCCGCCCGGCGCATCAGATGCAGTCGTACGCCGTCGACCGTGACGTACCACTGCGCGGCGCCGAAGGCGCGGCCCGCCGAGGTCCGGATGCCGCGGAGGCGCCGGCCGCGGTAGGTCTCGTCGAAGGTGACCTCACCGGGGTTGTCGCGGCCCTGCGCCGGGGCCGGCGGCCGGGAGGCCGCGACGATGGGGGCCAGCGCGAGGGCGCCCGCCGCCGCGAGCAGCCCGCGCAGGACGTCCCGCCGCCCACCGGGTCTCGCCTTTCGCTGTGCTCCCGGCTCCGCACCCACTGCCACTGTGCCGACGCTGACGACCATCGTGTGCTCCTCATCCGGTTCGCTTGTCACAGCGGTAACCCCCGGCCGGCCCGCCCGGTCACCGCGCGTGCCCCGGAAAGCCGAAGGGCCCGGTCGGCGGCGCGCGCCCCGGGCCCTTGCGAAGTCGCGGCTACAGGCCGGGCCCCGCCACCAGATCGGCACCCGTCACCGTCTGCACGACCGGGGCCAGCACGCCCGCCTCCGGCAGCTTGAGCTCGGGCAGACCGAAGTTCTCCGGGTTCGGCGGGGTGAGCGGGGCGTCCAGGGTCAGGCCCGGCGCCAGGGTGCGCAGGTCGGAGGCCGGGGCGTTGACGCCGACGTGGTCGAAGTCGTCGCCGAGGATGTGCGGCAGCGGAGCGCGCAGGCCCACGCCCGGCAGCCCGCCGGTCACCGGCAGCTGCGGGATGACCCGCTCGGGGATGAGCCGGCCCTCGACGTACCGCGGGCCCTCGGGCGCGCCCGGCATCGGCACCGGGATCTCGCCGCCGAGCTTGGGCAGTTCGATGTTGAGGGACTTCTCGACGCCGTCCAGCGGCACCGGGACGGGGACCGTGCCGACCGCGGCGGCGGGGGCGGCGCTGGCCACCGCGGCCGCGACGCCGGTGACGACGGCGGCAAGGGTTCCTCGGGTGGTCGACTTCATCTCAGCTACGGTCCCTTCCAGGGGTTCGGTGGATCGAGGTCCGTACCGCACAACGACTCCGGGATCACCACCAGCGCACAATTCGCCCGACTGCCGCAGTAGTACGACCTACGTCCTGTCAGCTCGTCCAGAAGTCCCACCAGCGGGTCAGGATCAGCATCCCGACGATTCCGATGTGCAGCACCGCGACCACCCAGGTGAACTCGCCGAAGAAGGACGCCAGCCAGCCCGGGGCGGCCACCAGCTGAGAACGCACGACGAGCGAAGTGACGTACCAGAAGAGGATGATCGTGGCGATCCATGCCAGACAGCACCACAGGCACAGGGCGTTGATCCGGTACAGCGACTCGAACTGCAGCCACGACACGAACCCGACGCCGAACAGACAGCCCGCCCAGAAGGTCAGCCAGTACCAGCGCGGGAATCGGGCGCCGGCCAGCAGGCTGACGCCGACGCAGATGACGATGGCGTAAGTGACCAGGCCGAGCATCGGATTGGGGAACCCGAAGGCCTCGGCCTGGTCGCTCTCCATCACGCTGCCGCAGGACAGCACCGGGTTCAGACTGCAGCCCGGGGTGAAGTCCGGGTCCTCCAGCAGCTTGAACTTGTCGAGGGTGATGACCCAGGAGGCCAACAGCCCGGCGGCGCCGGTGAGCACCAGCAGCAGGACGAACCCCCGCCCCGCGCCCACGGTCCGCGTGGCCCGCCCCGCGGTGGCGGCCATCAGCCGCGCAGGCTGCGGGCCGGCAACACGATGTGCGCGGCGGCGTTCAGGGTCTCGTCGGCGCCGGCGAACACGGCCAGGGCCTCCGGCTCGATCGGCTTGCCCGGCTCGGCCTCGGGCCAGGGACGGCTGGTGAACACGAAGTAGGCGAAGCCGCGTTCGGCGACGGCCTCCAGCCACTCCGGGGGCGGGGTGCACTGGGCGTTGAAGCCCGGCATGCTGACGACGGCATGTCCGGCCTCGACGAGCAGACTGACCGGGAGGCTGGGCCGGGCGGCACCGTCGACGAGGTCGCCGCCGATCGGCAGGTCGTTGCTCTCCAGCAGCGCTTCTACGGCCTTGATCGAGCCCTCCGGGCCCTCGGCGCCGTCGCCGAGGGTGTAGGCGAGCAGATAGGGCATGTCGCCGCCGGGGGCCTCGCCGCTCCAGGCCATCACGACGAGCGTGCCGAGGTCGGCGGCGCGGAAGGCGCGGTTTTCGCTTGAGGTTGAGGTCACCGCGCGACCTTATCGACGCACCGCAACGGCCCCGCGGTCCTTCTCACCCGACCGGGCGACGCCCCGCGTCCTGTCCACACGAACGAGTTACCGTGCCTCGAACAGTGCCCAACCGGCAGACCCCGAGGGCCGATTCCGTGCGTCACGGAATCGGCCCTCTCGGCGGGAAATCGCGGAATTCAGCTCTGGAGAGGGAGGCCGCCGAGCAGTCCGCCGCCCTGGTTCAGCGCGGTGGTGGCGCCTTTCACGGTGTTGAGCACGGAGTCCTTGTTCTCGGTGTCGAGCGCGTCCGACTGTTGCTGCAGCGGCATCGCGTCGGCGGGTGTCAGACGGCCACTGGTGAGCGTGTTCACGGCGCCGTTGAGGCTGGTGGGCGTGAGGTCTGCGGCGTTGTGGGCGAACGCGGGCGCGGCGGCACCGGCGACGACCAGGGAACCGGCAACGACAGCGGCGGCCTTCAGGGACTTCATCGTGTTCCTTTCTTCGGCAACTCACAGTCACCACGGGGAATTCTGACGCCGTGCCTAACGACCTTGTGCCGGACCGGAAACCCCGGGTCCGCATCCTCATATGAGATCCAAGAAAGACGTGGAGAAATTCAGAAGGCCGTCGCACCGGCCGAATCGACCGGCACGACGGCCCTTTGAGGCCGCGTGTCCTACGACGTGGGCAGCAGGCCGCCCGTCGGCAGCGACGGCAGCGCGGGCAGGCCCGCCAGGTTCGGGGCGGGCAGGCCGCCGCCGAGCAGGGTGGCGGCGAGCGCGTTGACCAGGCCGGTCAGCGCACCGGTTACGGCCGGGACCACCTGGCCGACGTCCCCGGAGGTGATGGCCGTGAGCAGGGTGTTGACCGCCTTCTGGAGGGCGGCGAGGGCGTCGGCGACGAGGTCGGCGGGGAGCTGCGCGGACGGCGCCTTGGAGTCGTCGCTCTTGGTGAGGGCCGGCAGGGCCGGCGCGGCGGGCAGCGTGGGGGCAGCGGGCGCGGTGGGGGCGGCCGGCGTCGTGGGCGTGGTCGAGGTCGAGGTCGAGGTCGAGGTCGAGGTCGCCGGGAGGTTCGCCGACGGGGCGGCCGGGGCGGCGGCCGAGACCTTGGCGATGGCGTCCTTCACGGCCTGGCCGAGCTTCTCCGCGTCCGCGGCGGGCAGCTGGCCGTTGTCGGCCTTGAGCACGGCGTTCAGCAGGTCGGTGACCGGGGTGAGCACACCACCGAGGTCGCCCAGGGCCTTGGTCTGTTCGAGAAGCCCGTCCGCGCCGGGGACGGGCGCGGAGGACGCCGCATGAGTGCGCTCACGGGCGGAGTCGTCAGCGGCCATCGCGGCTGGCCCGGCGATCCCGAGCAGAAGGGTGGCGCAGAGCGCGGAGGACGCAATACGCCGTGCGGGCAGAGCACGCATGGGTGTTCCTTTCGGTGGTGCGTCGGATCTTGTGCCCACCGTGAAAGCGCTCACCGCGCTCTGCAACCGTTCGAACGCCCGCTGTCACCACCCGTACATCGTATCGCCGGCGTCGTGCCTGGTGAGGGGCGTGTCAAGGCGCCCTGCCCGGATCGCCGCGAGCATGCCCCATTCGGGGCAACGCGAACCGGCCGCCCCGCCGTGGCGAATCCACGGAAGGGCGGCCGGTCAGAGGGTCTCGCGGTGACGTCAGTCGTTGACGCAGGTGTTGCCGAACGCCGGGTTCAGCAGACCGATCACGTTGACCGTGTTGCCGCAGACGTTGACCGGGATGTGGACCGGAACCTGGACGACGTTGCCCGACAGCACGCCCGGGGAGTGGGCGGCGGCGCCGTTCGCGCCACTGTCGGCGGCAGCGATGCCGGCGCCGCCCGCAACGGCCGCAGCGGCAACAGACGTAAGGACCAGGCCCTTCGCGATACGCGACATGGAGAGGTGCTCCTTGGGGTTGACACAAACACCCGGGCGGGGATGCCCCGGCGCTGTGTCAACGCGCGATGCGCACCGGGGTTGTGCCGCCAATGGAGTGATCTCGCGACAGGCCCGGATTCACCATTCCGACACACTTGCCGGGTTTCGCCGGATTAATACGGATAGCGACTAGAGTTGCGGACCTTCCGACGCGCCCCTATTGCCAGCACATCGCACCTTCCCATCGCAGCCTTTCCGAAAGGGCATCGCCGGTGATGCGCCATTGTCCGGGCCCGCTGTTGCGCCGGGGGAGCGTACGCCCGCGTACGCGAACACCCTCGGCCACGACTCCGACGTGTTCGAACCGGACAAGGCCCTGCGAGCCGGTGGTGACCAGCTGGCCTTCCGGCTCGTTTCCCAGCGGGACGCAGTGTGGGCAGGCGTGTTCTTCGTCGCCGTCGACGCCCAGAGCCGAGGCGCGATCCCGCCCGTCCCGAGCGACACCCGTGAGCGAGGAAACCGCGCAATGCACCTGTCAGCCACCGACCCTCCGCCTCGGGTCCTGCATCTGACCCAGCCCGTGGACGGCGGGGTCGCCCGCGTCGTCACGGACCTGGTACGCGCCCAGCTCGCGGCCGGACTGCACGTCACGGTCGCCTGCCCGGACAGCCCCCTGACCGCGGAACTGACGGGGCTCGGCGCCGACGTACGCGCCTGGTCCGCGCGCCGCGCGCCGGGCCCGACACTCGTTCGAGAGGTACGGCGTCTTGCGCGGGTGATCGAGGACGTACGGCCCGATCTGGTGCACGCGCACAGCGCGAAGGCCGGTCTGGCCGGGCGGCTCGCGGTGCGGGGGCGGATCCCGACGGTGTTCCAGCCGCACGCCTGGTCCTTCGAGGCGGTCGGCGGCGCCATGGCGGCGTTCGCGCTCAACTGGGAGCGGCAGGGCGCGCGTTGGGCCTCACGCGTGGTGTGTGTGAGCGAGGCCGAGCGGGTGACCGGAGTGCGCGCCGGGATCCGCGGCCGGTTCACGGTGATCCCCAACGGCATCGACCCCGAGCGCTTCCACCCCGCCGCCGTCGGCACCGTACGCACAGGGCTGCTGCCGGACGTCGATCCCGGGGCGCCACTGGTGGTGTGCGTGGGGCGGCTGTGCCGGCAGAAGGGCCAGGACGTGCTGCTGCGGGCGTGGGCCTCGGTGGCGGAGCGGGTGCCCGGGGCCCGTCTGGTGCTGGTCGGTGACGGACCGGACGCCGGCTCGCTGCGGGCGCGGGCGCCGAAGTCGGTGCTGTTCGCGGGGCCCGTGGCCCATGCCGCCCCCTGGTACCAGGCCGCCGATCTGGTCGTGCTGCCCTCGCGCTGGGAGGGCATGGCGCTCGCCCCGCTGGAGGCGATGGCGTGCGGGCGCCCGGTGGTGGTGACCGACGTGGACGGCGCCCGGGAGAGCCTGCCGCCCTCGCTCGCGCCGCACTGTCTGGTGCCGCCGCGCGATCCGGCACGTCTTGCCCGGGCCGTCACCGAGCTGCTGCGCGATCCGCTGCTGCGCGAGTCCCTCGGCCACCAGGGGCGCCGGCACGTCCTGTCCACGCACGACGTGCGGCACACCGCCGAGGCGGTCGCGAAGGTCTACGGCGACCTGCTGGCGCACCAGGTGCCCACCGAGTACAGGGAGTCCATCCACTCGTGACCGCCGACAGCACCGTCCCCCCGCCCGGCGGGCAGCCACGGGATCCCGGACTCTCGCCCGTCTCCCTCATGCCGCCGCGCGGCTCGGCCGCCGGCTTCCGCTTCCCGGCCCGCAGACCCCGCCGACGCCCCGCCTCCCCCGTACCGCTGCTGGCCGCCGACACCGCCGCCGCCCTGCTGGCCGCCCTGGCGCTCACCGGCACCCAGCGCCGCCCGCTGCTGGTCGCGCTGCTGGTGGCCGCCTCGCTGCTGCTGCGCCCGCATCCGTCCAGGACCGCGACCGGTGTCCTGGACGAACTGCCCGCCGTCTGCGGCCGGATCGCGGTGGCCTGGCTGGCGCTCGCGACCGCGCTCGCCGCGTACGCCCCCGGCCAGGCGCTCTCCCCGCACACCCTCGCGCTCGGCTTCCTGATCCAGTCTGCGGCGAGCTGCGCGTGCCGCGGCCTTGTGCACCGGCGGCGGGCCACCGTACTGCTCGCCCGTCCGCGCGCCGCGCTCGTCATCGGCCCGGCGGCGGCCGCGCAGCGCGTGGCCGCCGGGGTGCTGCGCCATCCGCGGTGCGGGGTGCGGCCGGTGGGCATCGTCGCCGAGGACCCGGACGGCACCGAGGGCCTGCCCGTGCTGACCACGGGCGAGGAGGTCGAGCGGGCGCTGATCCAGAACGGCGTCCGTGACGTCCTGGCCGTGCACCCCTCCGTACGGTCCGAACGGGCCCCGCTGCTACGGGCGCTCGCCGAGTCGGGGTGCGCGGTGTGGGAGGTCGACGCGGACTCCCCGACGTACGCCACCCGGGGCCAGCTCGCCGGGTTCGCCTGCCGGCGCCTCGACATGGGCACGATGCGGCGGCGCGGCAGCGCGGGCAAGCGGGTGCTGGACGTGACGGTGTCCGGGACGCTGTTGCTGCTGGTCAGCCCGCTGCTGCTGGTCTGCGCGGTGGTGCTGCGGCTGACCGACGGGCCCGGGGTGGTCTTCCGGCAGGAGCGCATCGGCAAGGACGGGCGCCCCTTCACGCTGCTGAAGTTCCGCACCCACCGCCCGGTCGACGAGCACGAGGCCGCGACCCGCTGGAGCGTGGCCGACGAGGTGCGCATGTCGTGGTTCTGCCGCTTTCTGCGCCGCTCCTCGCTGGACGAGCTGCTCCAGCTGTGGAACGTGCTGTGGGGCGACATGAGCCTCGTCGGCCCGAGACCGGAACGCCCGTACTTCGTCGCGAAGTTCAGCCAGACCTACCCCGGCTACGCGGCCCGCCACCGCATGCAGACCGGCATCACCGGGCTCGCCCAGATCCAGGGGCTGCGCGGCGACACCTCCATCGAGGACCGGGCGCGGTTCGACAACGCCTACATCGACAACTGGTCGCTGTGGCAGGACATCTGCATCCTGCTGCGCACGGCCGCCGCCCTCGTCCGCCCGACGGGAAGCTGACCGGTGACCAGCCTCGCCCTCACCCCGCCCCGGGCCCGCCCCCTCTCCCCCGCGCTCCCCCTGGTGGCCGTCGTCGCCCTGCTCGCCCTGCCCATCGGGCCGGGCGGCGAGGGCGGCGCGGGTCCGGCCGACGCGCTCTCGGCGCTGGTGGTGCTGTACTGCGCGGTCCG
Organism: Streptomyces sp. P17; assembly: GCF_032436805.1. NCBI lineage: Bacteria > Bacillati > Actinomycetota > Actinomycetes > Kitasatosporales > Streptomycetaceae > Streptomyces > Streptomyces sp. P17. The sequence continues at coordinate 19,602 of NZ_JAVRBF010000058.1, forward strand.
TCTCGTACGGGACCGCAGCCGCCCCCTGTCGCGCACGGCCGCCGTGGTGCTGGGCCTGCCCGTGCTGGGGCTCGCGGTCGCCGCGATGGGCGCGGTCTCGCCGGGCGCCGGGCTGACCGGCATGGGCCGCTACCTCCAGGTCTTCGTGCTGGTCCCGGCGGCCGTCCTGCTGCTGCTGCGGGACCGGTCCGACTTCCGGCTGCTGGCCTGGTCGTTCGTCGCCCTCGCGGGATGGCAGGGGGTTATCGGCGTCCACCAGTACGTCACCGGCACCGGCGCCTCCTACCGGGGCGAGCAGATCCGGGCCGTCGGCACCTTCGGTGCACAGGACGTGATGGGGATGGCGACCGTCGTCTCCCTCGGTCTGGTCTGCGCGGTGGGGCTGGCGCTCGGCCGCACTCCGGTACGGCAGCGGGCGATCGCCACCGTCTGCGCTCTCGCGCTTCTCCTGCCGCTCGCGCTGTCCTTCAGCCGGGGCGCCTGGATCGCGACCGCGGTGACCTGCACGGTGCAACTGGCGCTCGCCGGGCCCCGGCGGGCGCTGAAGGTGGGGGCGGCGGTGGCCGCGGCGGCCGTGGTCCTGGTCGGCGGGTTCGGCGTCGGTACGGCGATGCTGCAGGAGCGCATCAGCAGCATCACCCAGGTCACCGACGCCCCCGACCAGTCCGTCACCGACCGGTACACGATGTGGGCGGCCGCCGCCGGCATGTGGCGCGACCAGCCGCTGACCGGCGTCGGGTTGAAGGGCTTCCCCGAGCACCGGGACACGCACGCCTCGCTGGCCCTGTCCGCCGGGAGCGACACCGAGGGCGCGGGCACCGCGTTCCGCAAGCAGCCGCTGCTGTCCCCGCACAACATGTATCTCCTCGTCCTCGCCGAGCAGGGCCTGATCGGGCTGCTGGCGCTGGCGGGCGGCTGGCTGGCACTGCTGGTGTGCGCGCTGCGCAGGCTCAGGCGCATGCCCGGCGCCGACTGCGGGATCGTCGCCTGCGGGCTGCTGGTGTGGCAGCTCACCGACTTCGCGTACGCCGACATCGGCGGGCCCTCGACCGTGCTCACGGCCGTCTGCCTGGGCCTGGTGGCGTGGTGGGGAGTCGGCAGTACAGCTCCGGGGGACCGATGACGGTGACGCCTCCTCGGACCGGCGCCGACGGCTCGGTGACGCTGCCCCCGGCGCGCTCCGGTGACGCCGGGCCGGTCCAGGACGGCATCGGACTCGCCCCCGTCTCCCGGAAGTTCCTCGCCCGCGCCACCCTGATCACCGCCGTGCTGTCCATCGCCGGTGCCCTGCTGGGTCTGGCCCGCGACCAGGCGCTGGCCCGGCTGTTCGGGGCGGGCAGCGAGACGGACGCCTTCCTTGTCGCGTGGACCGTGCCGGAGTTCGCCTCGACCCTGCTGATCGAGGACGGACTGGCCTTCGCCCTGGTCCCGGCGTTCAGCCTGGCGCTGGCCCGCCGCGCCCGGGGCGCCCCCGGCGACCCGGTCCGCGCCCTGGTCGCCACCACCCTGCCGAAGCTGACGCTCACCCTGGTCGGCGCCGCCGCACTGGTCGTCGCGACCGCCCCCTACCTGGTCGAAGCCCTGGCCCCCGGCCTGCCCGACCGTTCCCTCGCCGTCGACTGCACCCGCCTGACCGCGACCTGCGTCCTGAGCTTCGGGCTCGCGGGGTACTGCAGCGCGGCCCTGCGGGCGCACCGGCGCTTCCTGGCGCCGGCCGCGATCTACGTGGCGTACAACACCGGCATCATCACCGCCATGTTCGTCCTCGGCGGCCGCTGGGGGGTGCGCTCGGCGGCGGTCGGGGTGGCGGTGGGCGGCGCCTTGATGGTCGTACTCCAACTTCCTTTTGTGTTGAGGCAGTTGTGGCGGAAGGCGGCCGTGACCGAGGAGGCGGGGCCCGGCGGGGGACAGGCCGTGTCGCTCGCGCTGGTCGCGTCCGTGCTGCTGTTCGCGCTGTGCCGTCAGTCCCAGGTGCTCATCGAGCGCTTCCTCGCCTCCACGCTGCCCGCCGGGTCCATCTCGCATCTGAACTACGCGCAGAAGGTGGCCCAGATCCCGATGACGCTCTCGCTGATGCTGTGCACGGTCACCTTCCCGGTGGTGGCGCGGGCGGTGGCCGAGGGCGACATGGAGCGGGCGCGCAGCCGCGTGGAGCGGGATCTGGCGCTGGCCGCCTGCGTGGTGCTGCTCGGCGCCTCCACGGTCATCGCCTGCGCCCCGCAGATCATCGAACTCCTCTTCCAGCGCGGCGCGTTCACCGCCAAGGACACGGCGGCCACGGCAGGCGTCATGCGGGTGTACGCCCTCGGACTGCTCGGCCAGACCCTGGTCGGCGCCCTGATCCGCTCCTACTTCTCGGCGGGCCGCCCCACCTGGTACCCGCTCGCGATGATGGCCGTGGGCATCGTCGTCACGTCCTGGCTGGGCGCCTTGACCGTACGGCCCTGGGGCGTGGCCGGGATCGCCGCCGCCAACGCCGCCGGCATCACCGTCACCGCGCTGCTGCTGCTCGCGGGGATGCGCGGGCGGGCCGTCCCGGTCGGCACCCGGCGGGTGCTGCACGAACTGAGCAAGCCGGTGCGGGCGGCGGTGCTCGCGACGGTCGCGGGCGCGCTCGTCGCGAGCCGGTTCACCACGGCCCTGCCCGGTCTCACCGCCGGCGCCGCGACCGTGACCGTCGTGTTCCTCCTGCTCGGCCGGTTCCTCGACGCCGAAGGCCTCACCCCCGTCCGTACCGTCACACGAAGGCTCAAGGATGTCCGTTTCCGTTGACACCGGCCCGCGCCTCGGGCCCCGCCAAGGACCGGTCCCGTGGGTGGCGATGTACCACTCCGTGGGCGACTGCTCGGACGACCCCTACCGGATCACCGTCACGCCCGAGCGCCTCGACGAACAGCTCGGCCGGCTGCGCCGCCGGGGTCTGAAGGGCGTGTCGATGACCGAGCTGCTCGCCGCCCGCGCCCGAGGCGAGGGGAGGGCGCTGGTCGGGCTCACCTTCGACGACGGGTACGCCGACTTCGTCGACCACGCTCTGCCCGTGCTGCGCCGCCACGACTGCGGCGCCACCCTCTTCGTCCTGCCCGGCAGGCTCGGCGGCGACAACGCCTGGGATCCGTTCGGCCCGCGCAGACCGCTGCTGACCGCCGAGGGCATCCGATATGCGGCCGAAGCAGGAGTGGAGATCGGCTCGCACGGGCTGACCCATGTGGACCTGACGAAGGCCGACGACGAGGTGCTGAACGCCGAGACCGCCGAAAGCAGAGCAGTGCTCTCGGAGTTGATCGGTGCTCCGGTCGACGGATTCTGCTACCCGTTCGGCACCGTCGACCGACGCGTCATCGACGCCGTCCGCGCCGCCGGCTACACCTACGCCTGCGCCATCGACCCCGGCCCGCTCACCTCCCCGCACGCACTCCCCCGCGTCCACGTCGGCCAGAACGACACCGCCGTACGCCTCTATCTCAAACACCGTCTCCACTGGCTGCGCCGACGCCCCGTGGCGGGCCTGCGATGAAGGCCCTGCACATCATCACCGGCCTCGGCGTGGGCGGCGCCGAGCAGCAACTGCGGCTGCTGCTTCGGCACTTGCCCGTCGACTGCGAGGTCGTCACGCTCACCAACCCGGGCACGGTCGCCGACGGCCTGGTGGCCGACGGAGTGCGCGTCGTCCACCTCGGCATGGCCGGCAACCGCGACCTCGCCGCCCTCCCTCGCCTGACCAGCCTGATCCGCACCGGCGGCTACGACCTGGTCCACACCCACCTCTACCGCGCCTGCCTCTACGGCCGTCTCGCCGCCCGGATGGCCGGAGTCAGGGCGGTCGTCGCCACCGAACACTCCCTCGGCGACTCGCAGATGGAGGGCCGTCGGCTCAGCGCGGGAGTGCGCGCCCTGTACCTGGCGGGCGAGCGGCTCGGCCGGATGACCGTCGCCGTCTCCCCGACCGTCGCCGACCGCCTCAAGCGCTGGGGCGTGCCCGCGCCCCGGATCGAGGTCGTCCCCAACGGCATCGACCTGGACCGCTTCCGCTTCGACCCGGTCCAGCGCCTGCGCACCCGCCGCCGCCTCGGCCTGCCCGAGGACGCCTATGTCGTCGGCGGCATCGGCCGCCTCACCGCGGGCAAGCACTTCGGCACCCTCGTCCACGCCCTCGCCCAGCTTCCCGACGACCACTGGCTGCTGCTGGTCGGCGGCGGCCCCGAGGAGAGCGTCCTGCGTCGCACCGCGCACGAGGCCAAAGTCGCCGACCGGGTCCTGTTCACCGGCGAACGCCCCTACGTCCCCGACGGCTCCCCGGGCCCCGACCTGCCCTCGCTCACCGCGGCGATGGACGTCCTCGCCTCCCCGTCCCCGGAGGAGGCCTTCGGACTGGCCGCCGTGGAGGCGCTGGCGAGCGGACTGCCCGTCCTCTACAGCTCCTGCCCGGCGATCGAGGACCTCCCCGCCCGCACCGCGCCAAGGGCCCGCCGAGTCCGGGGCGGCCCCGAGGAGTTCGCGCACGCCATCGCCGTGACCCGAGCCGAGGGCCCCCGCCCACGCACCGTTCCCGAGGCCGCCCTGCACTACGGCATCACCCGCAGCGCCACCCGTCTGGTGGACGTGTACGCGGCCATCGCCTCCCCTTCGTCCCCGTCACCCCAGGAAGGCAGCTCCTCATGACCGAGCACCTCACCGGCCCCCGCCGCCCCACATCCCCCCTGGCCCGCGCCAAATCCCTGCCGCCCTGGTCCCTGATCGCGGCCGGCGCCCTCGCAGGGGGGCTGCTCGGCGGCGCGTACGGCCTGGTCAAGCCACCGACCTACACGGCCACCAGCTATGTCGTCGCCGTCCCGAACGAGAAGTCCGACCCCGCCTCCGCGCTCGGCTTCGCCCAGGCCTACGGCCGGGTCGCCACCCAGCTCGCGGTGCTCGGGGACGCCCAGGTGTGGGCGGGCGTCCCGGTGTCGACGCTGAAGGAGAGCGTGCGGACCGCGACCTCCCCGGACGCCCCGATGGTCGCCGTCACCGCCACCTCCCCACGCGCCGACCTCGCCGCCGACATGGCCAACGCCGTCTCCCGCGCCCTGACCCGGCACGCACAGGACGCCGAGAAGGCCACCAACGTCGAGCTCCGGCAGTTCGCCCGCGCCACCAAGCCCACCGCCCCCTCCTCCGCGTCCTCCGCGCTGACCGGCCTGGTCGGCGCGAGCGCGGGCGGTCTGCTCGGCGGACTGGCGCTGCTGGTCCGGCCCCGACGGGGCGCCGAGGAGCCGAGACGCCCGGCCGTGCCGGGACCGGCTCCCGCCGCCGACGTCCACGGGCAACTGTGACGTACACGACGGAACTCGTCACCGACGAGCGCGCCTTCGCCGCCCTGTCCCCCGACTGGTCGCGGCTCTACGGCAGTTGTGCGACCGCGACCCCCTTCCAGAGCCACCCCTGGCTGCACTCCTGGTGGCTGTCGTACGGCGATCCCGGCCGGCTCCGTCTGGTGCTGGTCCGCGACCGGGGCGAACTCGTCGCCGCCGCCCCGCTGATGCGGGTGCACCGCCCGCTGCCCGCGCTGGTCCCGCTCGGCGGGGCGATCTCCGACTACGGCGACGTCCTGCTGGACGACGAGCGTGGCGAGCGGGCGGTCGCCGCGCTCACCGAGGGTCTCGTGGCGGCCGCCCGCACCGCCCTGATCGACCTGCGCGAGGTCCGCCCGGGCGGCGCGGCCGAACGGATCTACGACCACTGGCCGGGCCCGCGCGGCCGGGTGGCCGACTCCCTGTGCCTGGAGCTGCCCGCGTTGCCGATGCCCGAGCTGATCACCCGGCTTCCGTTGGCGAAGACCCAGCAACGGGCGCGGGCCAAGCTGCGCAAACTGAACGCGCTCGGGATCCAGCGGCATGTCGTAGAGCCGGACGAGGTCGACAAGGCGCTGCGGCGGCTGCTGGAGCTGCATCAACTCCAGTGGCAGGGCCGGAAGGTGACCTCCGAGCACCTGCGCCCCCGCTTCCGCGACCATCTGGTGCGCTCGGTCGGTCCGATGGTGGCGTCCGGAGACGCGGTCGTCACCGAGTTCCGGCTGGACGACGACGTGGTCGCCGTCGATCTGACGCTGCTGTCCCGGCACCTGGCGGGCGGCTATCTGTACGGCGCCCATCCGTGCCTCAGGGAACGGAAGGCGGACGTGGCGGTGATGCTGCTCGACGCGTCCACCGAGTACGCGCGGGGCACGCTGAGCCTGCTGCGCGGCAACGAGCCGTACAAGCACCACTGGCGGCCCGAACCGGTCGAGAACCGGCGGCTGTTGCTGGCCCGGCGGCGCACCGCCCCGCTGCTGGCGGCGGCGCTGTGCTCGGTCGCCGCCCGGCGGCGGGGCAAGGACCTGGTGCGCCGGTGGAAGGAGCGCGACGGTGGCGGCAGGCACTGAGGGGCCCGCCGCCACCAGGGGCTCACCGGTTGCGCGAGAACCAGTCGAAGCGCAGGCACAGCTTCCCGCCGAGCCAGTACTCCACCCAGTCGCCCAGATCCAGCGGCGAACAGTTCGGCGGCGTGGTGGGCTCCACCGGGGTCGGGGTGGGCTTCGGCTGGTCGGTACGGCCGGACAGCACCGAGCGGTAGACCGCGGAGGACTCGGGGTTGTCCGCGCACTGCCACACACCGTGCGGGCAGTAGTCGGTCACCGTGTTGTACACCGGCTTGTACTCGTCCATCCAGGCCAGCATCCGCCGCATGTACTCGGCGTTGTCGCCGTTGCGGAAGAGTCCCCACTCGGGATAGGAAATGGGCTTGCCGTGGGATTTGGCGAAGTTCACGTGTTCCTGAAGTCCGTAGGGCTCTTTCACCTGTTCGTCGAACGACATTCCGCGCGGTTGGTCGTACGTGTCCATTCCGATGATGTCGACCGTGTCGTCCCCCGGATAACACTCCGTCCAGGGCACGGCGTCCCGCCCCCGGTTCGGGGTGAAGTCGAACCGGAATTTCTGACCCGGCACCGAACGCATGGTGGTGACGATCCTGTTCCAGTACTTCTTCCAGGCCTCCGGGTCGGGGCCGCAGCGATGGGTGTACGTGGCGCCGTTCATCTCCCAGCCGAGCGCGATCACCGTGTCCGGCACCTTCAGTTCCACCAGCCGTTCGGCGAGGGCGCGGAAGTGATGGTCGAAGGCGCCGGCCGCGCCCTGGCGCAGCAGCAGCCGGACCTCGGCGTCGGAGACACGGTCCTCGTTGCGCTCCAGCATGGGGACGTTGAGGACGAACATCCGGTCGTCCCGCTCGCGCCGCCAGTCGGCCCACGCGCCGAGGAAGCCGGGGGTGCCCTCGATGTTGCTCCACCGGTCACCCGGCAGATAGGTGTGCCCGACGCGCAGGTCGGCGCCGCCCAGCCAGCGGCTGAGCTCGGCGATCCGGTCGACGCCCCGGGCGCCGTAGTCGAGGTAGGCGCCGAAGGCGGGGACGTCCTTCTTCGGCTCGGCGGCCACGGGCCCGATGACCGCGGTGGGCGCCTGGGGTGCCGCCGCCGGGGTCTGCGCCGCGCTTGCCGTGGGTGTCGGAGACGGAGGGTCGGCGACCCGCACCACCCCCGCACCCGCGGCGAATCCAGGACCGGATGCCAGGGCGGCGGACGCGGCGACGATCACCGCGACACACGCCAGCCGCAGGCGGGACCGGGCCGGTCGCTGCTGAGGGGTCATGCCTGCTCCTTTCTCCACACTCGCGGGACTGCCCATGACTGACACTCAGTCATATGAACAGGAATTACGCCACCGTCGTTACGGCTTTCGAGTGCCCCGCTCGCCCGACAGAAGGAATTGAGTCCGTGTCGCTGTTCGACACCCGGGTGCCCGCGGTATTGCTGCGGATCGACCGGAATCCCTTTCACCACGGAACGCTGGGCGCCGTGCGCTCACTCGGCCGCGCGGGCGTGGACGTGCACTTGGTCGCCGACTGCACGGCGTCCCCCGTACGCGCGTCGCGTTTTGTGACCCGGCTGCACCCACCGCCGCCGCCCGGCGCCGCCCCGGCCGACATCGCGGTGGCGCTGCGCAGGGTGGCCGCGGGGATCGCGCGGCCTGCGGTGTTGATCCCCTTGGACGACGCGGGCGCGGTGGCGGTGGGCCGGCTCGGCGCGGAGCTCTCCCCCGCCTATCTCCTGCCGCAGCAGCCCGGTTCGCTGGCCGAGCGGGTGGCCGACAAGGCCGAGCTGGCCGCCCTGTGCGCGGCGGCGGGCGTACCGCACCCCCGGACGGTCGTCCCGGCCGACGCGTCAGAGGCCGCCGCGCAGGCCTGGCGGCTGGGCCTGCCGGTGATCGCGAAGTGGAGCCGCCCCTGGCTGCTGCCGCCCGGCAGTGGGCTGCGCAGCACGGTGGTGATCCGCTCGGCCCAGCAGGCAAGGGAGTTGTACGCGCGCACGGCGGAGGCGGGCAGCCGGCTGCTCCTCCAGGCGTTCCTGCCTCCGGGCCCCGACCTGGACTGGTTCTTCCACGGATACGTCGACCGTGCGGGCGTCCTGCGGGCGGGCGGGGCCGGGGTGAAGCAACTGTCCTGGCCCCGGGGCGCGGGCCTGACGGCGGTGGGCCGCTGGACCACCAACCCACAGGTGCGGGCGCTGGCCGAACAGTTGGTGTCGCGGCTGGGCTACCGAGGGATCCTCGACCTCGACTTCCGCCGCTGTGCGACCACGGGTCAGTACCACCTGCTCGACTTCAACCCGCGCCCGGGCGCCCAGTTCCGCCTCTTCACGGACAGCGCGGGCCTGGACGTCGTACGAGCTCTCCACCTGGACCTGACCCACCGCCCGCTGCCGGAGGGGGCGGAGCGCCCGGGCCGGCTCTTCGTGGTGGAGAACTACGCGCCGCTGACGGCACTGCGCCCCGCGCGAAGCGGTCGGGAGTCGGCGTGGCACGCCACGGACGACCGCTTCCCCGGCTGGGCGATGTGGGTCCTGTGGACCAGGCATGTGGCGCATCGCGTCGTGGACCGTCTGCGCCGTCTGTGCAAGCGCTCCGGCGCTCCGGCGGAGGCGCGGGTGGTCCGTCAGGCGAATGCGCTGGTGACCGACGACGAGAAGGCGAGCAGTCGCTGAGGGGCGACCCGCTGGTGGTGGGCGCGGGTGCCGGACGCTGTGGACGTCCGGCACCCGTCGCTCGTCTCACCGACGGGACGCGGCTCGGCCTCGTCGGTACAGGACGGCCCCGCCCGCGATCAGCGCGGCACTGGCACCGGACGCGGCCAGCATGGCCTCACCGCTACCGGTGTCGGGCAGGCTGGGCGGCGGGCCGGTGTGACCCCCGTTGGGCGGAGGGGTGTGGCCACCGCCGTTGGGCGGAGGCGTGCTGCTGCCCCCACCGTTGGGCGGAGGCGTGCTGCTGCCCCCACCGTTCGGCGGAGGCGTACTGCCGCCCCCACCGTTCGGCGGAGGCGTACTGCCGCCCCCACCGTTCGGCGGAGGCGTACTGCTGCCACCGCCGTTGGGCGGCGGCGTGCTGCCGCCCCCACCGTTCGGCGGAGGCGTGTGGCCCCCTCCCGGGGGTGTCGTGGGCGGCTTGGTCGGAGGCGTGTCCCCGTACCCGTCGTCCTCCGGTGGCGAGTCCTCGTGACCGCAGTCGTTGCCGAACACCGGGTTCAGGCCACTGATCACATCGGCGGTGTTCCCGCACAACTGCACCGGCACATCGGCCGGAGCCGACACCCCGTTGCCGGCCCCGGCACCGGGCGACCCCTCGGTCATCGAGTGCGCCGAGGCACCGGAACCGTCGTCGTCGCCGTCGTCGTCGCCGCCGTCGCCGTACCCGGAACCGTCGTACGGCGCCCCGAACGAACCACCCTTCACCGCGTCGTCGTCCCCCGTGGCGCAGTCGTTGCCGAAGGAGGGGTTGAGCGCGGAGACCACGTCGGCGGTGTTGCCGCAGGCGTTGACCGGAACCTCGACCGGCGCCGACACATCGTTGCCGGCCAGCATGCCGGGCGAATCCGCGGCGGCCACGTTCGCGCTCGTGTCGGCGAGGGCGGAGGTGCCGCACAGGGACAGAATGCCTGTCGCGGCGGCGGCCGCGACCATTCCCCTACTCAGGGTCTGTCGCAATCTCGTTGTCTTCCTGCTTGAAGAAGTAAGAAAAGCCGGCCTCGGAACGGGGAGAAGGCGTCCAAGGCCGGCCGTGGCACAAGCCGAGCGGCTGGTGCGTTACGTCGTCAGTCGTTGACGCAGGTGTTGCCGAACGCCGGGTTCAGCAGGGCGATGACGTTCACGGTGTTGCCGCAGACGTTGACCGGAATGTGGATGGGAACCTGGACCACATTGCCCGAGAGGACACCCGGGGAGCCGACAGCCGCCCCGTTCGCACCCGCGTCGGCGAACGCCGGGGTGGCCATGCCCATGGCCAGAATCGCGCCTGCGACAACAGCAACGGTCTTCTTCATGAACTATCCCTTCTCTGCGGTCATGACTCTTTGTAGGCCGAAGCCGAGCGAGCACAGCTGGAACGGCTCGCACCATGACCGGCAGGCTGTAGAACGAGGGATAGACAGATGAAGAAACTACGGAACGCGAGTCGCCGGTTAATTCACTCTAACGCCTTCACGGAATTGACACCGGAGATCCACAGGCGCCTCCCGCCGGAGATGAAACGCTTCGCCTGGGTGAAGGAATGTGACAGGGCGTCAATGCGCCGAAACCGCCCGGCGGTCCACTGCGAATGCGGGACCGGCCGGGCGGTTTCCTTGATCGGCTTTCTTGATCGGCGAAATCGTCAGCCGTTCTTGGCTCCGTTGCCGGACAGCGCCGAGATGTCGCTGAGGATGTGCGACAGCGGCTCGTCACCCTTGGCCTGGGTGGAGTTGTCGGCGCACTGCTGGTTCTGCGGGGCCGACAGGATCGGCACGTCCTGGGCCACGCCGACAGCGGCGATGATGCCGAGGATGGCCTGGAGGTTCGCCTTCACGGGCACACCCGCGCAGAGCTTGTTGACCGAGCCCTGGACCAGCGTGGCCTGCGGGCTCATCTTGCCCTTGGTCACCTGGTTGCCGAACCGCGAGTGGGCGCCGTTGCCGCTGGCGGAGGTGGTGCCGCTGTCGTCACCGATGGCAAGCGCCTGGGGGGCGGCCGCGGCCGAAGCGCCGACTACGGACGCGGTGACCGCGACGGCGGCCATTGCCTTCTTCAGCATGTCGCTTTCCTTTCCTGGGCAGGAGGCGTCGCGGGTCCGGACGCACCCTGGGGCGAGACGCATGTTCCTGCCCTCGCATCAACCCGGTGGGCGGGGATTGGTTTCGACGCTTCACCCGATCGGGCCGTTCGGCACCCGGAATTCACGGAATTGGCAGGCACGGCAAAGTGCCGCCATTCCTTCGGCGTGTGCGCCATCGGAGTGAATGACAGCAACCAAGCAGACCAGGGGCAGTTGACCAGAGCGCTCCGGTGGACGGGGTTTCTCCAGAAGGGACTAGCAAGTGATCAAGAAGGTTTTGGCCTCCGCCGCGGTCGCCGCGTCCGTCGTCGGGGCCGCCTCGCCGGCCATGGCCATCGGCAACGACGACGGCACCACGTCCTACAGTGGCAACGGTTCGATGCAGTCGTACGGCAACTCGGCCACGTACGGGAACATGAGCCCGCAGATGGCGCTCATCCAGGGCTCGTTCAACAAGCCCTGCATCGGCCTGCCGGCCAAGGCGAACCTCCAGGGGCTGCTCGGCGTCGTCGCCGTCGGCGTCCTCCAGGACGTGCCGATCCTCTCGGCGCCGCAGAACCAGCAGTGTGTCGAGAACTCCACCCAGGCCAAGGGCGACGAGCCGCTGTCGCACGTCCTGGACGACATCTCGGTCCTCGCCGGCAACGGCACGGGCAACCGCTGAGTCACCGGGCTGCTTTCTGAGCCCCCGTCAGCGGGCCGCCGGATCACCGGCGGCCCGCTGACTTACGTTTCGTCGGGTGACGACGAAGAGAACCTTTTCTTCCCTGGTGGTGTCCGGACTCGTCCTGGCGGCCGGCGCCACGCTGCTCGGCAGCTCCGCGCTCCCCGACCGGCAGCGGACCCCGTACGGCCTGAACATCCTGGTGATGGGGACCGACGGCCGGGACACCATCAGCGCCGCCGAGAGACGCGAGTTCCACGCGGGCGGCGTCGCCTGCGACTGCACGGACACCCTGATGCTGGTGCATCTCTCGGCCCGGCGTGACCGGGTGAGCGTGGTCAGCCTGCCGCGCGACTCCTACGCGGAGATCCCGCCGTACCGCGACAAGGTCACCGGCGAGGAGCGGCCGTCGCAGCCGGTCAAGCTCAACGGCGCCTACGCGGAGGGCGGGCCCGAGTCCACCGTGCGCACGGTCGAGGCGATGACCGGGCTGAGTGTGGACCGGTATCTCCAGATCGACTTCCGGCGGTTCATCGACGCGGTGAACGAGGTCGGCGGGGTGGAGGTGTGCACCTCGCGGACGTTGAAGGACGAGGTGACCAAGCTGCATCTGAGGCCCGGCACGCATCGGCTGGGCGGCGGGCCCGCGCTGCAGTACGTCCGCTCGCGGAAGGTGGACGGGGCGGCCGATCTCGGGCGGATCCAGCGTCAGCAGCGGTTCCTTGTGCAGGCCTTGCGCGGGATGCAGGCGCGCGAGCTGCTCGCCGATCCGGTGGCGATGGGGAAGGTGGCCGATGCCCTGCTCGGCCCGGGGCGGGTCGAGCAGGGCATCGGCGCCCTGGAGCTGGTGGAGCTGGCGGCGGCGCTGAAGGCGGTACCGGCCAGGGCGACGGAGTTCGCGACCGTCCCGGTCGCCGGGTTCAACCCGGTCCGGGAGGACGTCGGTTCCACGCTGGCCTGGGACGGGCCGAAGGCGCGGTCGATGTTCAGCAAGCTGCGCGAGGACCGTCCGCTGATCAAGGCCGGGGCCGATCCGCGCCCCTACGACCCGCCGCGGATGACCCGCGCGGTCACGGTGCGCGGGAGCGCGTACGCGTGCCGGTGAGGGCTCTCGCGCGGGCGGTACGCGCTGGGCCAATCGGGGCAAAGCCCGCAACCCCGCCCGGGGTGGGGGCGTTGACGATCATGCAGCTCCTCCCCCGGAGTCCGCTTTTCGAAGGGAACGAACATGAAGAAGCTGTGGGCAACCGCGGCTGTCGCCGCCTCCGTCGCCGGTGTGACGGCTGCCGCCGCCCCTCAGGCGCTCGCGATCGGCGACGACAACGGCACCACCTCCGCCAGCGGCAACCACGCCAAGCAGGAGTTCGGCAACTCGGCCACGTTCGGTGACATGAGCCCGCAGCTCTCGCTGGTCCAGGGTTCGCTGAACAAGCCCTGCATCGGCCTGCCGGCGAAGCTCAACGCCCAGGGACTCCTCGGTATCGTCGCCGTCGGCGTCCTCCAGGACGTGCCGATCCTCTCGGCGCCGCAGAACCAGCAGTGTGTCGAGAACTCCACCCAGGCCAAGGGCGACGAGCCGCTGTCGCACATCCTGGACGACATCTCGGCGCTGTCGGGCAACGGCACGGGCAACGGCTGAGCCTCCACTCCGCCGCGGCGGGTCACCGGGTTTCCCCCGGTGACCCGCTTTTCGTCGTCGTCGGCCGTCGTACGTCAGCCGCGGTAGAGGGCCTCGATCTCGTCCTCGTACGCGCGGATCACCGTGTGCCGCTTGACCTTCAGGGACGGGGTCAGCATGCCGTTCTCCTCGCTGAACTCGCCCTCCACCAGGGCGAAGGCGCGGATCGACTCGGCGCGGGAGACGGCCTCGTTGGCGTAGTCGACGGCCTTCTGGACGTCCGCGCGCATCCGTCCGTCGCGGACGACCTCGGACATCGGGGTGTCCGCGGGCAGTTTGCGGACCGACAGCCAGTGGGCGACCGCGTCGGGTTCGAGGGTGATCAGGGCGGCGACGAAGGGCCGGTTGTCGCCGACGACGATGCACTGGCCGATGGGGGCGCGGCTGCGCAGCCGGTCCTCCAGGACGGCCGGGGAGACGTTCTTGCCGCCGGAGGTGACGATGAGGTCCTTCTTGCGGCCGGTGATGGTGAGGTAGCCCTCCTCGTCCAGCGAGCCCAGGTCGCCGGTGGCGAACCAGTCGTCCTGGAGGACGGCGTCGGTGGCGGCCGGGTTGTTCCAGTACGACGCGAAGACGATGCCGCCCTTGATCAGGACCTCGCCGTCGTCGGCGATGCGCACCGTGGTGCCGGGGACCGGGGGGCCGACCGTGCCGGGGCGGGGCTTCAGGGGCGGGACGATCGTGGCGGCGGCGGTCGTCTCGGTCAGGCCGTAGCCCTCGTAGATGATGATGCCGGCGGCGTAGAAGAAGAGGTTGAGGTTGCGGTCGAGGGGGGAGCCGCCGCTGATCGCGTAGCGCATCCGGCCGCCGAGCTCCTTGCGGACGCGGCGGTAGACCAGAAGGTCGTACAGGGCCCATGCCGCGTACAGGCCGGGGCCCGGGCCCTTGCCGGTGCCGAGGAAGCGGTTCAGGTAGGCCTCGCCGAAGCGGACGGCGATGCGGTCGGCGCGGTCGAAGGAGGCGGCCCGTCCCATCTTCTCCGCGGTGGCGCGGCCGGTGTCGTGGATCTTCTCGAAGAGATACGGGACACCCACCAGGAAGGTCGGGCGGAACTCCTTGAGCGCCGGGCGGAGTTCGTCGGGTTTCACGCCCGGGCAGTGGCCGATCTCGATGCGGGCCATCATGCAGGAGATCTGGAGGCTGCGGCCCAGGATGTGCGCGAGCGGGAGGAAGAGCAGGGTCGACGGGGTCTGGCGGGTGACCTCCCGGAACACCGGCAGCAGCAGTTCCACGGTGTTGGCGGCCTCGGCGCAGAGGTTGGCGTGTGTGATCACGCAGCCCTTGGGGCGGCCGGTGGTGCCCGAGGTGTAGCAGACCGTCGCGATGGTGTCGGGGGTCAGTGTCGTACGGCGCTTGGTGACCTCCTCGTCGGGGATGTCCTGGCCGAGCGTGGTGAGGTCGGCGAGGGCGCCCGCGTCCAGCTCCCAGATGCGGGGGGTGTGCTGGTGGGCCGCGGTGCCTGTGGTGACCGTGGCGGTGTTCTCGGGGGTTTCCGTGATGACGTGGTGGGTGCCGGAGTCGCGGACGATCCACTCCACCTGTTCCGCGGAGGAGGTGGGGTAGATCGGTACGGACTGGCCGCCGGCGGCCCAGATCGCGAAGTCGAGCAGCGTCCACTCGTAGCGGGTGCGGGACATGACCGCTACTCGTCCGCCGGGTTCCAGGCCGGCCGCGATGAGGCCCTTGGCGATGGCTGTGACCTCGGTCGCGAAGGCGGCGGCGGTCACGTTGTGCCATCTGCCGTGGGTTGTGCGGCGGGCGACCGTCGCCGTCGGGGCCTCGGTGGCGTTCGTGAAGGGGATGTCGGCCGTGGTGCCGGTGGGGCGTTGCGTCGCGAGGGGCGGGACGCGGGCATCGCGGACTGTGCCGTTGTCGTCCTTGGTGATCTCGACCCTGGTGCGGGTGAGGAGGTCGGTGCGGTGCTTTGCTCGCTTCAGGTCCTTGCGTACGCCCATGACGGCTCCCGGTCGCGGCGGCTCTGCGGCTCGGACTTGCGGGTTCTGCTGGCTTACTGGAGAGTCAACTTACTCGTGCGTAGCCGTAGGTCAATGGGTGCGGCTGCTCGTAGCTACGTCAGGCGTTCCGCCTGGTCTATCGCCTCCGAGAGTTCGTCTACCGCCTTGTCCTGCGTGGCCTCTGCCAGTTCGTCGGCCCTGTCCCCGAGTTCGCTCAGGCCCGGTGCTCCCGGCAGGGAGTCCCAGCGGTCGTCTCCCCTGCGGAGGGCGTCGGCGAAGTAGGCGGCTGTCGCCGTCACCTGGAAGCGGGGGCCCGCGCTCCAGATCGAGTCGTCCAGGGAGTCCGTCTCCAGTTGGCCGGACTCCTCGTGCGGGGTACGGGAGTTGGGGTCCTGCCAGCGGACTGTCGCGGTGGCCAGGCGGCCTTCGGCGTTCGGGGTGGTGCGGACCGCGTACAGGGCCGTGACCGTGTGGCCGGGGCCCGTTTCGCCGCCGTCCACCGAGTCGTCGCGGAAGTCCTCGTCGGCCACCTGGCGGTTGTCGTAGCCGATCAGGCGGAACTCCTCGACCGTTTCCGGGTCGAAGGCGACCTGGGCCTTCGCGTCCCGTGCCGTCAGATCGATGTTGCGCGGGAGTTGTTCGCTGAAGACCTGGTTGGCCTCCTCCTCGCCCGAGACGTACACCGTGTTGCCGTCGCCCTTGTCCGCGAGGCGTTCCATCAGGGCGTCGCCGTAGTCGCTGCCCACGCCTACGCCGAAGAGGGTGATGCCGTACTCCTGCCGGGCGCCCGCCACTCGTTCCAGGATCGTGTCCGCGTCCGTGTCGCCCGTGTTGGCCAACGCGTCGGAGATCAGGACCACCCTGTTCGTCGCGCCCTCGCGCAGGCCCTCCACCGCTGTCGCGTAGCCGGTCTCCACGCCCGCGCCCAGGTTGGTCGAGAGGGTCGGCTCCAGGCTGTCGATCGCCTCGTGGATGTCGTCGCGGTTCTCGCCCAAGCGTGTCATCGGCAGGACCGTCTCCGCCTCGTCGCTGAAGGTCACGATCGCGATCGAGTCGTCGTTGCGCAGCCGGTCCGTCATCACGCCCAGCGACTCCTGGGCCAGGTCGAGGCGGCCCTCCTCGCTCATCGAGCCGGAGATGTCGATGACGAAGGTGAGGGCGGCCGGCGGGCGTTCCTCTTCGTCGGCCGCCGCTCGCGTCGCCAGGCCCACGCGGACCAGCGACCAGTCCTCGCGGTTCGTGCGGGCGCCGTCGACGGTGACCGAGAACCCGTCGCCGTCGGGGCGGTCGTAGTCCTGGCGGAAGCTGTTGACGAACTCCTCGGGGCGGATCGTCGAGGGGTCGGGCAGGCGGCCCTCGGCGAGGGTGCGGCGGGCGTAGCCGTAGGAGGCGGTGTCGACGTCGAGGGCGAAGGTGGAGAGGTGGTCCGGGGACGGGGCGACTTCCCGGGAGCTCTCGCCGTCGTCCTGGTCGTACTCGCCGCTGTCGGGGGCCGGGGCAGGGTGGTAGCCCCCGCCGCTGTTGTCCGAGGAGTCCGTCGCGCTGTTCTCCGACCCGGCGCCGCAGCCTGTCAGCAACAGGCCCGCCGCTGTGAGCGCGAGCATCGCGCCCCGCAGGTACCGTGCCATCTTCCGTGCCCCCTTGGTCCGTTGACGTCGACTTCTGTGACTGTGACGGGGCAAGGGGGCGGATCGTGCGGTACGGAGCGTTGCGGGTGGGTCTCGAAGTGGGCACGGCGGGGGGCCTTCGAGACCGGTGGGTGATCTTCCGTTGACCTACGACACCACGTCCTTGCGGGCGAAACCGCGGAAGGCCAGCGCGAACAGGACGACGGCGTACGTTACCGAAATCGCGGTGCCCTGGATCATGCCCGACCACTCGGGGGTGGGCTGAACGGCGTCCGCCCAGGCGAACTGCCAGTGCGCGGGCAGGAAGTGGCGCCAGTCGCCGAGGGCGGTCACCGCGTCCAGGACGTTGCCGACGATCGTGAGACCCACCGCGCCGCCGACCGCGCCGAGCGGGGCGTCGGTCTTCGTCGACAGCCAGAACGCGAGCCCCGCGGTGACCAGTTGGGAGACGAAGAGGTACGCCACGACGACCACCAGGCGCTGGGCCGCGGTACCCGCGTCCAGCGAGCCGCCGGTGGGGATGGCCAGCGGGCCCCAGCCGTAGGCGGCGATGCCGACGGCCAGCGCGACCACCGGAAGCAGCACCATCGCGGCGAGGCTGAGGCCGAGTCCGACGACGAGCTTGGACCACAGCAGCCGGGCCCGCGGCACGGGCGCCGCGAGCAGATAGCGCAGGGAGGACCAGCCGGCCTCCGAGGCGACCGTGTCCCCGCAGAACAGGGCGACCGGGATGACCAGCAGGAAGCCGGCGGAGACGAACAGGTTCACCGCGGCGAAGTTGGCGCCCGAGGCGGTGGCCGTGTCCAGCAGGGTGATGCGGTCACCGCCCTCCGGTTCGCCGCCGATCGCGAAGGCGATGAGCAGGACGAAGGGCAGTGCGGCCAGGATCGCGCCCATGACCAGGGTGCGGCGGCGCTTGAGCTGGCGGACCAGTTCGACGCGCAGCGGCAGGGTCCGGCCTGCCTGGTAGCCGGAGGCGACCTCGGTGAGCGTGCTCATGCGGAACCTCCGATCAGGGTGAGGAAGGCGTCTTCCAGGCGGCGGTGCGGGCCCACCGACCGGACGGGCACTTCGAGGCGTACGAGTTCGGCGACCAGCCGCTCCGCGCTGCCGTCGGCGCCGAGGCGGATCAGGAGGCCGTCGTCGGTCCGTACCGCCGAGGCCACGCCCGGCAGGGCGGCGACCTTTTCGACGACGGGCTCCTCGACCGGCGAGGCCGTGCCGACGAGCAGGGTGTCGCCGGAGCCGACGATCTCGCCGACCGGGCCCGCCTGGACGAGCCGTCCGCGGTCCATGACCACGAGGTGGGTGCAGGTCTGTTCGACCTCCGCCAGCAGATGGCTGGAGACGATCACCGTGCGTCCGGCGGCCGCGTACCGGATCATCACCTCGCGCATCTCGCGGATCTGGGGCGGGTCGAGACCGTTGGTCGGTTCGTCGAGGATCAGCAGGTCCGGCAGGCCGAGCATGGCCTGGGCGATGGCCAGGCGCTGACGCATGCCCTGGGAGTACGTCCGTACCGCGCGGGCCAACGCGTCGCCGAGCCCGGCGATGTCGAGGGCCTCGTCCAGGTGGGCGTCCTCGGCCGGGCGGCCGGTGGCGGCCCAGTACAGCTCCAGGTTCTCCCGGCCCGACAGATGCGGCAGGAAGCCCGCGCCCTCGACGAAGGCGCCGACGCGGGACAGGACCGGGGAGCCGGGGCGGATGGCGTGGCCGAAGACGCGGATCTCGCCGCCGTCGGGCCGGATCAGGCCCATCAGCATGCGCAGGGTGGTCGTCTTGCCGGCGCCGTTCGGGCCGAGCAGGCCGAGGACCTGGACCTTCTCGACGCGGAAGGTGAGGTCGCGGACGCTGTAGCGGTCGCCGCCCGCGTACTTCTTGCTCAGGTCCGTGATTTGGAGCGGGACCTCGGCCAGTTCCGGGTCGGGGGCGGGTGCCGCGGTGCGGCGGCGGGCGGTCAGCAGCAGGGCCGCGGCGACCAGCACACCGGCGACGGGCAGCCACCAGACCCACGCGGGCAGCGGGGCGGCGGCCGTGGTGACGCCGGGGGCGGTCGGCACGTTCAGGTCGCTCTTCAGGGAGACCTTGTAGGTCGCCGGGGCGGCCGGGGAGGCGTAGCCGAGGTCCGTGGAGGAGAGGACCAGGCGCAGGCGGTGGCCCTTGTCGATCTCGTGGTCGACGGCGGGGAGCGTGATGGTCACGTCCTTGCCGGACCCCGCGTCCTCGACGCGCAGGGGCGTGACCAGCTGGGAGGGGAGCACCTGCTGGGTGCCGTCGGCGCCGACGTCGTACACCTTGGCGAAGAGGACGGCGTCCTCGCTGGTCGACTCGACATGGACGGTGACCGTCGGGGAGCCGGTGATGCGCAGGTCGTCGGTGACGGGGGCCGAGTCGAAGCGGGCGTACTGGCCGGGGAAGTCGAGGGAGACGCCGACGCCGAGGGAGGAGAGCTGGGCGAGTCCTCCGCCGCCGAGTCCTGGCAGGGCGGAGACGGCGGGCGGGCCGGCGCCGGCCGGGTTGGCGAAGGTCTGCTCGCGGCCGGTCAGGGCGACTTCGCGCTGTCCGCTCTCCAGGCCGGGGTAGCGGTCCCCGCCGGCGCCCCTCAACAGGGCCTGGCCGTCGGTGGAGTCGACGCCTCCGGTGCGGCTGACACGGAAGGCCGGGCCGGTGTCGGCGGCCTTGTCGTCCTTGAGGTAGCGGTCGAACCAGGCCTGTACGCGCGCCCGGACCCGGTCGCCCTCCAGGTCGCCGCCGTCATGGCCGCCCGCGATCCAGTCGACGTCGACGGGGGCGCCGTTGGCACGGATCGCCTTCGCCGCCGCGTCGGCCTGGCCGAGCGGGAAGAGGGAGTCGGTCTGGCCCTGCACGAGGAGCGTGGGGACCTTGATGCGGTCGGCGACGGCCGAGGGGGAGCGCCGTTCCAGCAGTTCGCGCGCCTCGGCGTCCGGGGTGCCGGACTCGGCCACGCGGTCGTACATCCGGCAGATCCGGGCCTCGAACCGGTCGCAGCCGCCCGCGGTGTTGACGAAGATGCCGGCCCAGAGCTTCTTGAAGACGCCGTTCGGGAAGAGGGCGTCGGCGAGGTTCCAGTAGGTGATCGCCGGGGCTATGGCGTCGACGCGGTCGTCGTACCCGGCGCCGAGCAGGGAGATCGCGCCGCCGTAGGAGGCGCCGGCCATGCCGACGCGCGGGTCGCCGGTCCGGTCGAGCTGGACCTGGGGTTGCCGCGCGAGCCAGTCGATCAGCTTGGAGACATCGGCGACCTCGGCCTTCGGGTCGTTGAGACCGACCTTGCCGGTGGACTCGCCGAAGCCGCGGGCCGACCAGGTCAGCACCGCGTACCCGTCGGCGGCCAGATCCTCGGCCTGCTCGCGCACGTCGTCCTTGCTGCCGCCGAAGCCGTGGCCGATCAGGACGGCGGGGCGGCGCTCGCCCCCGGCGGTGGTGAAGTACGAGGTGTCCAGGCGGGCGCCGCCGACGTCCATGACCCGGTCGGCGCGGTGCACCGCGGGCCCGTCGTCGGAGGCTACGGCCGTCCAGGTGCCGGCACCGGCGAGCACGACGACGGCGGCCCCGGCGGCCAGCAGACGCCGGGGCCGCCGGAACGGCCCTCGCAGTCGAAGATCCATGATTCAACGGTACGGGGTGAACCTGTCGTCGAGTTATCGACCGGAGGCCGAACCGGCCCACCTCCCTGGGGCGTACGGCGGCCCCTCCGCATACCGCACCCGCGGTACGGGGACCGCTGTTCGAGGGGCCACCCGATCCGCTGAAACCGGGGGAAACCGTATGCTCCGGTTCGGGGTGCGGCAGACCGTAGAAGGTCCGCCCCCCTGCGAAGGAGACGCCCCGTGCGTATCACCGACATCCAGCGCTGCGAGGTCCGGCCCGGACAGCTCGTCGAGTGGACGCTCAGTCCGGCGACGGTCGAGGCGGCCGCGGAACTGCCGGACGACGCCAGGCCACCGGCATACATCCAGGAGTCACACATCAAGACGGCCCGGTCCGTGCGCGAGGACGGTCTGTTCGTGCCGACCTGGCTCGGTACGGCCTTCGACATCCCGGGCCGGATCGACCTCGACGCGCTGGAGGACGCCCTGCGGGCGTGGACGCTCCGGCACGAGACCCTGCGCAGCGGCTTCCGCCAGGACGGCGACGAACTGCGCCGGTTCACGCTCGACCCCGGGTCCGTGTCCCTGCACCGCGAGGTCGTCGGCGACTTCACCGACGCGACGGAGCTGGTACGGCACCTTCAGGACCGCTTCGACGTCGCCGCGGACGCGCTCGGCTGGCCGAACCTGATCTACTCGGCGGTCGTCCGGGACGACGGCGCCAGCGTGTACATGGCCTTCGACCACAGCAATGTCGACGCCTACTCGATCAACCGGATCCCCGCCGAGATCCACGAGCTGTACGCGGGCCGTACGGTCGAGGAGGCGCCGGTGAGCAGCTACATCGACTTCTGCCGGATCGAGCGGACCGACGCGGACGGGATCGACGCGAGTCATGAAGTCGTCGGCCGCTGGCGGGAGTTCATCCGGCGGTGCGACGGTATGCTGCCGGGCTTCCCCGTCGACCTCGGCCTGACCCCCGGCGGGCCGCTGCCCCCGCAGAAGCTCATGCGCGAGCCGCTCGTCGGCGCGGAGGACGCCGCCGCGTTCGAGGCGTACTGCAGGCCGTACGGCGGAAGCCTGGTCGGTCTGCTGGCGGCGACCGCGCTCATCGTGCGGGAGATCGGCGGGCAGTCCGTGTATCGCACGGTCGTGCCCTTCCACACGCGGGTGAAGTCGCGGTGGTCGGAGTCGGTGGGCTGGTACGTCGGCGGGGCTCCGATCGAGGTGCCCGTCCCAGCGGACTTCCCCGCCGCTCTGAAGGCCGTCCGCGCCCAGTTGCAGGCCGCCAGGCCGCTGGCGCGGATGCCGCTCGCCCGGGTGCTGTCCCTTTTGGGCACCGACTTCCGGCCCACGTCGCCTGATCTGTACTCGATCGTGTCGTACGTCGACGCGCGGGGGTTTCCCGGGGCTGAGGACTGGGCCGGGCTTTCGGCTTACGGGCTGATCAGGGTGTCGTACGGGGATCAGGTGTGCGTGTGGGTGAACCGGCTGCACGAGGGGTTGTGGTTCGCCGGCCGGTACCCGGACACGGACGTCGCCTACAAGAACATGCGGCTCTATGTGGAGCGGTTGCGCGACATCGTGGTGGGGGTCAGGGCTATGCCTGAGCGTCCTGCGGCAGTGTCACCAGCCACCGCGTGTCCCGGCGGGGCCGGAGGTACAGCGCCCAGTACAGCGTCGCTACGGCCGTGATGCCGCCCGTCCACAGCAGATACTCCGTC
Organism: Streptomyces sp. P17; assembly: GCF_032436805.1. Taxonomy (NCBI): domain Bacteria; kingdom Bacillati; phylum Actinomycetota; class Actinomycetes; order Kitasatosporales; family Streptomycetaceae; genus Streptomyces; species Streptomyces sp. P17. Next base: position 42,015 of record NZ_JAVRBF010000058.1, read on the forward strand.
TCCTGCTGGGTCAGGATGTAGGTCAGGACCACGATCAGCAGGACCGGCATCGCCGGCCACAGGGGCATGCGCCAAGCCGGGGTGTGCTGGTGGCCGCCGCGGCGCGCGAGCAGTGCCGCCACCGCCACCAGCAGGTACATGCCGGTCACCGAGACGCCCGTCACGCCGTACAGGGTGTCCAGGTTGACGAAGCACAGGGCGGCGCCGGGGACGCCGACCGCCAGGGTGGCGACCCACGGGGAGCCGAAGCGGCCGAGCTTGGCGAAGACGGTGTTGACCGGCCGGGGCCAGGCCTTGTCGCGGGCCGAGGCGAACAGGACGCGGGAGTTCTGGATGACCATGACGATGCCCGCGTTGATGATCGCGAGGGCCACGCAGAGGCTGACGAAGGTGCCGACCGCGGAGTTGGACCAGGCCGTGACCATGGTGCCGATGTCGCCGCCGGTCAGTTCGGAGAGGTCGGAGGCGCCGAGGGTGATGCCGATGACCGGGACCAGGATGATCACGGCGGAGATGCCGAGGGTGGCCAGGACGGTACGGGCGACGTTCTTGCGCGGGTTCTCCAGTTCCTCGGAGAGGTAGACCGCGGTGGAGAAGCCCTGGGTGACGAAGAGGGCGATGGCGAGCCCGGAGACGATCAGCATGGCCGTCACGGTGTCGACGCCGCCGTCGGTGCCGGCCACCTGGAGCGAGACCAGGCTGTCCGGGCCGCGCTCGGCGTGGGCGAAGCCCAGCACGGCGACCACGGCCGCCGCCACGACCTCCAGGACCAGGAAGACACCGGTGATCCAGGCGTTCGCGCGCAGGTCCAGCAGACCGGCGAGGGTGGCGAGCAGCATCACGCCGGCGCCCGCCATCGACGGGTCGAGGTCGACGATCGGGGCGAGATAGTCGGCCGTGCCCATCGCGATCACGGGCGGCACGATCATCACGACCAGCAGGGAGAGGACGAAGACCAGCCAGCCCGCGAGCCGTCCGGCCATCGTGGTGACCATCGCGTACTCGCCGCCCGCGCTGGGGATCAGGGTGCCGAGCTCGGAGTAGCAGAACGCGACGGCGATACAGAGCAGGGAGCCGATCGCGATGGTGAGGGCGGTGGCGGTGCCGAGCGAGCCGAAGAGGTCGGGGACGACCACGAAGAGGGTGGAGGCGGGCGTCACGCAGGAGAGCGTGAGCAACGTACCGCCGACGACTCCGATCGAACGCTTCAGTTCCGGTGTGGGGGCCGGTACGTCATCGGTGACGAGGGACTTCTCCAGCGTGTCGGTCATGCGGCGGTTCCGATCGACTCGTGCGGCGGTGGTTCGGACGGGAGCGCTATCGCCTCCGGCGGCTTCGGTCGTACGTTTTCTGTCCGCCCCCGGCGCTGCATGGAACACCGACGAAAACCAACACGTCAATGGGTGTTTGCCTACGAAATTCGCAGCTCGAGAGGCCTCTTGATCGCGTTTTCGGCATAAGAGGCAAGCCGTTCCGCTTTTTGTGGCTGTGCGGGAACCGCAACGTGAAGGTCGAAAAAACTGCCGAGGTCCGGCATACGGACGTGTCAGTGGGTCCCGCTAGAGTCCCTTTCTCACAGCGAAGACACAGCGATGGGGTGGGGGCAACATGAAGCTGAGGCACACCACGGCCTGGGTGGGGCTCACGGCGGCGGCGCTCGTGGCGGCCACCGGGTGCGGGTCCGAGGCGGCCAAGGAGACGTCGAAGAAGGCCGCCGAAGCCGCGGTCAGCAACACGGACAAGATCATGGCGGCGCTCGGCCGCGCCACCGACCGGACCGAGGAGCTGGGTTCGGCCGAGGTGAAGATGACGACCGACCTGGGCACCGGCACCCCGATAGCCATGGACGGCACGTACTCGTGGGGCGACGGCATGGCCTACGACGTGCAGATGGACACCAAGGCCGCGCAGATGGAGGCGCTCCAGGACGCCCCGACGATCCGTACGCTGCTCGTCGACGGCGTCTACTACTACGACGTCGACCCGCAGCCCTCCGGCCCGATCGCGGGCAAGGAGTGGATAAAGGTCGACTCCTCCGCGGTGTTCGGCGACAGCGGCAGCCAGGCCTACAAGAACGGCGGCGACGCCGGTAACCCGACGGCCTCGCTGAAGGGCCTGAAGTACGCGAGCGATGTCGAGAACCTCGGCAGGCAGACCGTGAACGGCCAGAGCACGACCCACTACCGCGCCGTGCTCGACGAGAGCGACATGGGCCAGTTCCAGGAGGCCTACAGCGGCGAGGGCAGCATGCTGGGCGACATGACCGGCGGCGCCACCACCATGGCCATGGACATCTGGGTCAACGACAAGGACCTGCCGGTCCGGATGAAGCAGGTCATGGGGAACATGAAGATCTCCATGGACTTCGCCGAGTTCGGTGCCACCAAGGCCATCGACGCCCCGCCGGCCGCGCAGACCGCGGACCTGACCGAGGCACTCAAGGAGCAGAACGGCCAGTGACACGAGAGAGCCCGGGCACCTGGGGTGCCCGGGCTCAGCTGGGTCTCAGTGACTCAGTGGTTGCGCGGGAAGCCCAGGTCGACGCCCGCCGGAGCCTCCGACGGGTCCGGCCAACGGGTCGTGACGACCTTGCCGCGGGTGTAGAAGTGCGTGCCGTCGTTGCCGTAGATGTGGTGGTCGCCGAAGAGCGAGTCCTTCCAGCCGCCGAAGCTGTGGTAGCCGACGGGGACCGGGATCGGGACGTTCACGCCGACCATGCCGGCCTCGATCTCCAGCTGGAAGCGGCGGGCGGCGCCGCCGTCCCGGGTGAAGATCGCGGTGCCGTTGCCGAACGGCGAGTTGTTGATGAGGGCCACGCCGTCCTCGTAGGTGTCCACGCGCAGCACGCACAGCACCGGGCCGAAGATCTCGTCCTGGTAGGCCTTCGCGCTGGTCGGCACCTTGTCGAGGAGCGAGATGCCGATCCAGTGGCCGTCCTCGTGGCCGTCGACCGTGTAGCCGGTGCCGTCCAGGACGACCTCGCAGCCCTCGGCCGCCGCGCCCGCCACGTAGGACGCCACCTTGTCGCGGTGGACCTTGGTGATCAGGGGGCCCATCTCGGAGGTGGGGTCGTTGCCGGGGCCGATCTTGATCTTCTCGGCGCGCTCGCGGATCTTCTCCACCAGCTCGTCGCCGATCGCGCCGACGGCCACGACCGCGGAGATCGCCATGCAGCGCTCGCCCGCCGAGCCGTAGGCGGCGGAGACGGCCGCGTCGGCCGCCGCGTCCAGGTCGGCGTCGGGGAGGACCAGCATGTGGTTCTTGGCGCCGCCGAGGGCCTGGACGCGCTTGTGGTTGGCGGAGGCGGTGGTGTGGATGTAGCGGGCGATCGGGGTCGAGCCGACGAAGGAGACGGCCTTGACGTCGGGGTGCTCCAGCAGGCGGTCGACGGCCACCTTGTCGCCGTGGACGACGTTGAAGACGCCGTCGGGCAGACCGGCTTCCGCCAGCAGCTCGGCGATCTTGAGGGAGGCCGAGGGGTCCTTCTCGGACGGCTTGAGCACGAAGGTGTTGCCGCACGCGATGGCGATCGGGAACATCCACATCGGGACCATCGCCGGGAAGTTGAACGGCGTGATGCCCGCGACGACACCCAGCGGCTGCCGGATCGAGGAGACGTCCACGCGGCTGGCGACCTGCGTGGACAGCTCGCCCTTCAGCTGCACGTTGATCCCGCACGCCAGGTCGACGATCTCCAGGCCGCGCGCGACCTCGCCGAGGGCGTCGGAGTGCACCTTGCCGTGCTCGGCGGTGATCAGCTCGGCGATGGCGTCCCGGTTGGCGTCCAGCAGCGCCCGGAACTTGAACAGGATCGTGGTGCGCTGGGCCAGCGAGGACTGACCCCAGGTCACGAAGGCCTCCCGCGCGGCCTGCACCGCGGCGTCGACCTCGTCGACCGAGGCGAACGCGACCTTCGTGGTGACGGCGCCGGTGGCCGGGTCGGTGACCGGCCCGTAGTGACCCGACGCGCCTTCGACGGTCTTGCCGCCGATCCAGTGGTTGACGATCTTCGTCATGACCAAGAACTCCTTCACAGATGGCGGCGTCGGGTAGAGACGTGCCGGTCGTACTCCTCGCGGGCCTTCACCGCCGACGGTCGGGTCGCGGTCTCGGCCACAGGAACATCCCACCAGGCCTGCGCCTCGGGCGCGCCCGACACTGTGTCTGCCGTTTCGGTCTCCACGTAGACACATGTGGGAGTGCCGGCGGCCCGCGCCTCGGCGAGCGCCGCGCGCAGGTCCCGGACGGTCTTCGCGCGCAGCACGCGCATGCCGAGGCTGGCCGCGTTGGCGGCGAGATCGACGGGGAGCGGGGTGCCCGTATAGGTGCCGTCGTCCGCCTGGAAGCGGTAGGCGGTGCCGAACCGCTCGCCGCCCACCGACTCCGACAGGCCGCCGATGGACGCGTACCCGTGGTTCTGGATGAGCAGCACCTTGATGGCGATGCCCTCCTGCACGGCGGTGACGATCTCGGTCGGCATCATCAGATAGGTGCCGTCGCCGACCAGCGCCCAGACGTTGCGCTCGGGGGCGGCGAGCTTCACGCCGATCGCGGCCGGGATCTCGTAGCCCATGCAGGAGTAGCCGTACTCCAGGTGGTACTGGTCGGCCGAGCGGGCCCGCCAGAGCTTGTGCAGATCGCCGGGGAGCGAGCCGGCCGCGTTGATGATCACGTCCGACTCGTCCACGATCGCGTCCAGCGCGCCGATGACCTGCGGCTGGGACGGCCGTACGTCCGGTTCCAGCGCCTCGAAGCAGGCGTCGACGCGATGCTCCCAGGCGTCCTTGTCCTCGGTGTACTCGGCGACGTAGGCGTCCGTGACCCGGTGCCCGTGCATCTGGAGCGCCTCGGTCAGCTCCATCAGGCCGCTGCGGGCGTCCGCGACCAGGGGGGTCCCGGCGAGCTTGTGGCCGTCGTAGGGCGCGATGTTGAGGTTGAGGAAGCGGACGTCCGGCCGCTGGAAGAGGGTGCCGGAGGCGGTGGTGAAGTCGGTGTACCGGGTGCCGACGCCGATCACCAGGTCGGCGGTGCGGGCCAGTTCGTCGGAGGTCGCGGTGCCGGTGTGGCCGATGCCGCCGATGTCCTGGGGGTGGTCGTGGCGCAGGGAGCCCTTGCCGGCCTGGGTGGAGGCCACCGGGATGCCGGTGGCGCTCGCGAACTCGGCGAGAGCCTCCTCGGCGCGGCTGTGGTGGACCCCGCCGCCGGCGACGACGAGGGGCCGCTGTGCCGTACGGATCGCCGTCACGGCCTCGGCCAGCTCGGTCGGGTCGGCGCCCGGCCGCCGTACGGCCCAGGTGCGCTCGGCGAAGAACTCCTCCGGCCAGTCGTACGCCTCCGCCTGCACGTCCTGGGGCAGGGCGAGGGTGACGGCGCCGGTCTCGACGGGGTCGGTGAGGACGCGCATGGCCTGGAGAGCGGCCGGGATCAGGGCCTCGGGGCGGGTGACGCGGTCGAAGTACCTGGACACCGGGCGCAGACAGTCGTTGACGCTGATGTCGCCCGCGTAGGGGACTTCCAGCTGCTGGAGGACCGGGTCGGCGGGGCGGGTGGCGAAGATGTCGCCGGGGAGCAGCAGGACCGGGAGGTGGTTGACGGTCGCGAGGGCGGCGCCGGTGACCAGGTTGGTCGCGCCCGGGCCGATCGACGTCGTCACCGCGTGCGTGGACAGCCGGTTCGCCTGGCGGGCGTAGCCGACGGCCGCGTGCACCATGGACTGCTCGTTGCGGCCCTGGTGGTACGGCATGACATCGGCGTACTCGACGAGCGCCTGGCCGAGCCCGGCGACGTTCCCGTGGCCGAAGATGCCCCAGGTCGCGCCGATCAGCCGCTGCCGCACGCCGTCGCGCTCGGTGTACTGGGCGGACAGGAAGCGTACGAGCGCCTGCGCGACGGTCAGCCGGGTCGTCATCGGTAGCCCTCCGTGTGGTCGGGGTGGAAGCAGATCCGCCACTCGCGGGTCTCGCCCGGGCCCGCCATGACGTTCAGGTAGTACATGTCGTGGCCGGGCTGGGCGATCGACGGGCCGTGCCAGCCGTCCGGGACGAGGACGACATCACCCGAGCGGACCTCGGCGAGCACGTCCGAGCCGCCCTCCCGGGAGGGGGACACCCGCTGGTAGCCGAGGCCGTGCGGGCCGTCGATCTCGAAGTAGTAGATCTCCTCCAGCTCCGACTCCTCGCCCGGCCGGTGCTCGTCGTGCTTGTGCGGCGGGTACGAGGACCAGTTGCCGCCAGGAGTGATCACCTCCACGGCGATCAGCTTGGCGCACTCGAAGGCGTCGGCGGAGGCGAAGTTGCGGACATGGCGCAGCCGGTTGCCGCTGCCGCGCTCCTCCGTGGGGACCTCCGGCGCGGGGCCGTAGCGGGCGGGGAGTCGTCGCTCGCACCTTGCTCCTGCCAAAGCAAAGCGGCCACCCGCGCCGGAGGCGATCTGTGCCCGGGCGTCTCGGGGTACGTACGCGAAGTCGGTGACCGACGCGAACACGCTTTCCCGGCCCAGGAGTTGGAACTCGTCCTGTTCTGTTTGCACCGTACAACCGCCTTGCAGCGGCAGGACGATCCATTCGCTGTCCCCGGCGGTGAAGGTGTGCGTACCACCCGGCGCCAGCTCGACGATCCGCAGACTGCAGTGGCTCCAGCCGGCCCGCTTGGGGTCGATGTCGAGCGTGTAGTCGGCGTCGCCGGTCGCGCCCTTGGGGACGTACAGCTCACTGTTCGTCGTCATGCGGCCCTCACAGCAGTCCTACGGCGGTGTCCACGGCGGCGGCCACATCGCCGTCCGCCGGATACAGCAGCGAACGGCCGACGACCAGGCCGCGCACGGTGGGGAGTTGGAGGGCGCCGCGCCACTTCTCGTAGGCGGCGACCTGGTCCTCGGCGGAGTCCCCGATGTCGCCGCCGAGGAGGACCGCGGGCAGCGTGGATGTCTCCATGACCTGGGCCATGTCGTCCGGGTTCTCGGTGACCGGGACCTTGAGCCAGGTGTAGGCCGAACTGCCGCCGAGGCCCGAGGCGATGGCGATGGAACGGGTGACGGCGTCGGCGGAGAGATCGTTGCGGAGTTTCCCGTCGGGGGTGCGACGGCTGATGAACGGCTCGACGAACAACGGGAGTTGGCGGGCGGCCATCTCGTCGACGGCTCGGGCGGTGGACTCCAGGGTGTTCAGGGAGCCCGGGTCGTCGTAGTCGATGCGGAGGAGGAGCTTTCCGGCGTCGAAGCCCAGGCGCGCGATGTCCTCGGGGCGGTGGCCCGTGAAGCGGTCGTCGAGTTCGAAGGTGGCGCCCTGGAGTCCGCCGCGGTTCATCGAGCCCATGACGACACGGTCGTCCAGGGCACCGAGGAGAAGCAGGTCGTCGAGGATGTCGGCGGTGGCGAGGACTCCGTCCACGCCGGGGCGGGAGAGGGCGAGACAGAGGCGTTCGAGGAGATCGGCTCGGTTGGCCATGGCGAACTTGCGGTCGCCGACGCCGAGCGCTCCGCGGGCGGGGTGGTCGGCGGCGACGATCATCAGGCGGCCGGAGTCGCCGAGGAGGGGGCGTCGCCTGCGGCGGGCGGCTGCCTCGGCGATGGCCTCAGGATGCCTTGTGCGGGTGCGGACCAGCTCCGCCACGTCGACGGTCACTGTTCGGCCTCGGCTTCGCCTTCGGCCGTTTTCGTGTTCCCACCCGCACCACCCGTGCGGCTTTCGTTGCCGGGTGCGGGTGGCCCCTGTGGGGTGGTCTCGCCGTCGGCGGGTGCGGGTACGGCCCCGGCGGTGAGGGCGGCCGTGATCTCCTCGGGCGTGGGCATCGCCGAGGAGCATTCCAGGCGGGAGGCGACGATCGCGCCCGCCGCGTTGGCGTGGCGCATGGTCGTCTCCAGGTCCCAGCCGTTGAGCAGGCCGTGGCAGAGGGAGCCGCCGAAGGCGTCGCCGGCGCCGAGGCCGTTGAGGACGGTCACCGGGAGCGGGGGGACCTCGGCCTGGTCGCCGTCGCGGTGCACGGCCAGTACGCCCTTCGGGCCCTGTTTCACCACGGCGAGTTCCACTCCGGCATCGAGCAGGGCGCGAGCGGCCGCGTGCGGGTCGCGGACCCCGGTGGCGATCTCCACCTCGTCGAGATTGCCTACGGCGACGGTGGTGTGCTTGAGGGCTTCCGCGTAGAAGGGGCGGGCCGCGTCCGGGTCGGTCCAGAACATGGGCCGCCAGTCGAGGTCGAAGACCGTGGTGCCGGACTTGGCGCGGTGGGCGAGCGCCGCGAGGGTCGCCGTACGGCTGGGCTCCTCGCTCAGGCCTGTGCCGGTCACCCAGAAGATACGGCCGTCGCGGATGGCGTCGAGGTCGAGTTCATGGGCGTCGATCTCCAGGTCGGGCGCCTTGGGCTGCCGGTAGAAGTACAGCGGGAAGTCGTCCGGCGGGAACACCTCGCAGAAGGTGACCGGGGTGGGCAGGCCCTGGACCGGGGTCACCCAGCGGTCGTCGACGCCGAAGTCCCGCAGGGCCTCGTGCAGATAGACGCCGAAGGGGTCGTCGCCGGTGCGGGTGATGACGGCGGTGTTCCGGCCGAGACGGGCGGCGGCGACCGCGACGTTGGTCGCCGAGCCGCCGAGGAACTTGCCGAAGGAGGTGACCTGCGGCAGGGGGACGCCCGTCTGCAGCGGATAGAGGTCCACCCCGATCCGCCCCATGGTGATCAGGTCGTACGCCATCGCGTTCCCTTCGTATCGGCTCTCCCCGGCTTTCTAGCCCTGTGGACGGAGGCCTGTCAATGTTTTGTCCGGACATTCGGACCAGACCTTGAGGGCGCTGGGAGGTTTTGCGGAGTTGTGGGGTATAAGCGGGCCTGAGGGTGTTGTTCCCGTCCTGCGGCTGTAATGCTCTGTGCGTGCTTGTTCGGTCCGGGCACGGGCCCGGTGGTTCCTGGGAAGTCGCCTTCGGCCGGCCCCATCCCCGGTTGCGGCCGGGCTTGATCAGCTACCGCGGGATCCGGCTCGGCTTCGAGCGGCCTCGGCGGCGGCTGGAGACGCCGATCGGGGCGGCGACCTTGCTGCTCGGGTTCGGTGAGCCGGTGCGGGTCCTGCGGCCGGGGCGGGAGCCCGAGACGCTCGTGTCCTTGTACTGCGGGCCCACCACCACCCCCGCCGTCGGCGAGCACAGCGGCCGGCTGGCCGGGATCGAGGTGCTGCTCGCCCCCTGGGCCGCGTTCACGCTGCTCGGCACGCCGCAGTACGAACTCGCCGATCGCACCGTCGATCCCGACGAACTGCCGCACGCCTTGGACATCGGCGTCGGCGAACTGTCCGGTGCGCTGGCCGCGTTGCCGTCCTGGGAGGCGCGGTTCGGGCTGCTGGACGAGGTGTTCACGCGCTGGTACGCGGCCGGGGTGCCCAGTTCGGGGCGGGTGGTGCGGGCCTGGGCGGAGCTGGTGCGCAGCGGTGGCGCGATCCCGGTGCCGCGGCTCGCGGAGAAGGTCGGCTGGAGTCCCCGGCACCTGGAGAGCCGGTTCCGTGAGCAGATCGGGCTCGGCCCGAAGGCGGCGGCCCGGGTGCTGCGGTTGCAGCGGGCCCGGCGGCTGCTGGCGGCCGGACGCGGGGCCGCGGAGACGGCGGCCGTCTGCGGGTTCTACGACCAGGCCCATCTCAGCGGTGAGTTCAAGGCGATGACGGGGTGCACACCCCGGGAGTTCATGGCCGCCCGGCGGTTGCCGGTTCAGCAGGTCGGCGCCGCGGACCGGCTGGCGGGCGAGGCGACCAGTCTCGTACTCGCGTCCGGGGCCAGTTCGGTTTTTTCCAAGACCTGACGGGATCTCCACCGGCACGCTGTGCGCCTGGCCTTGGGCCGATGAGCCGATGCCGGCGGGGGAAACGGCGGGCCGGACCTGACGCAGCGGGTCCGGCCCGCCCTGCCGTCCCACATCCCGGGACGGACGTCAACGCGCCGCGCCCATGCGCCCGCGCACTCCTTTGCGTCACCTGTGTCACAAACACCCCCCTTGTGTCACACATGTCGCACGTACGCGGGTCTTGCGTCACACCCGGCGCACAGCCCCTGCCCTCCGGTCACCGGGCGTCGTTCACGGGGCACATGGCTTTGTGATCGCCAGCGCAGCGCCCGGTACCCCCGACGGCCGTTCCCGGCCGCCGCCGCGGCGCGCGCGGGGAGGTGCACCTCATGACCGACCGAAGGCTCTGGTCCTACAAGGAGATCGCGGCGCACATCCGTGTGCAGCCCGACACCGTGCGGTCCTATCGCAAGCACGGGCTGCTGCCTCCGCCCGACCATGTGGAGGGCGGCAAGCCCTACTGGTACGCCGAAACCGTCCGGGCCTGGGTCGCCTCCCGCCCGGGCAACCGCGGCCGAAGAGAGATCTGATGTCGCGAGGGTGTCCCCCCGGGGCACCCTCCTCAGCTCCAGGGCTCGATGACCGTCACCCCCGAGCCCGGCGCCGTGCCCATCGCCGCCAGCGCGGCCGGGGTCTCCTCCAGGGTGACAGCGGCGGTGACCAGGAGGCCGGGGCGCAGGACACCGGATCGTACGAGCTCCAGCATCGGCGGGTAGGTGTGCGCGGCCATGCCGTGGCTGCCGAGGATCTCCAGCTCCCAGCCGATGGCACGGGCCATGGGGACGGGCGTCGTACCGTCGGGTGAGGGCAGCAGGCCCACCTGAACGTGCCGGCCGCGGCGGCGCAGACCGTTCACCGAGGCGGCGCAGGTGGCGGGCGAGCCCAGGGGGTCGAGGGACAGATGGGCACCGCCACCGGTCAGTTCACGGACCGCCTCCGCCGGGTCCGGCACGCTCACCGCGTCCACGCAGTGGGCCGCTCCGAACTTCCTTGCCAGGTCCAGTGCCTGAGGCGAGATGTCGACGGCGACGACCCGCGCGCCCGACGCGGCCGCGATCATCACGGCCGACAGGCCCACTCCGCCGCAGCCGTGCACCACGACCCACTCCCCCGCCGCGACCCGGCCCTGCTGGACCACCGCCCGGAACGCGGTGGCGAACCGGCAGCCCAGCGAAGCCGCGGTGGCGAAGGACAGGTCGTCCGGTATCGCGACCAGGTTCACATCGGCGTGGTCCAGGGCGACGTACTGGGCGAAGGACCCCCAGTGGGTGAAGCCGGGCTGGGTCTGCCGCTCGCACACCTGCTGATCGCCCGCCGCGCAGGCGGGGCAGCTTCCGCAGGCGCAGACGAAGGGGACGGTGACCCGGTCGCCGGGACGCCGGCCGGTGACCCGGTCGCCGGGACGCCGGCCGGTGACCCGGGAGCCCACCGCCTCGACGACACCGGCGAGTTCATGGCCCGGGACATGCGGCAGGGTGATGTCGGGGTCGTGGCCCTGCCAGCCGTGCCAGTCGCTCCGGCACAGGCCGGTGGCCTCCACGCGTACGACCACACCGTGCTCGGCGGGGCGGGGATCGGCCAACTCACGTACCTCGGCGGGTTCGCCGTACTGCTCGAAGACCACGGCTCGCATGGCGGCTCCTTTCCTTCTGCGCGCAGGCTAAGCGCTCCGCTTGAAGGGCCGCGACGGGCGCCTCCGGCACCCTCACCACGACTCCGGCTCCCGTTCCTTGAGCGGATCCCTGTGCGCCGCCCGCCCACCCCGCAGCCGCAGCGCCGCCAGCGGGAACACCAGGACCGACAGCATCGCCGCGCCGACCAGGGCCGCCGCCTCGTCGGTGCGCAGTTCGCCCTCGCCGACGCCGATCGTCGTGATGGCGACGACCAGGGGGAGGGCGGTGGCGGCGAAGAGGGTGAGGGCCTTGCGTTCGCGGGCGCCCAGGTCGCGTGGGGCCAGGGCGTACACCGGCAGGCCGCGGACGACGAGGAAGAGCACCAGGAACAGCGGCAGGAGCAGCAGGGCGCGGCCGCCGGACAGCAGGGAGTCCAGGTCGAACTCGATGCCGGTGACGACGTAGAAGACCGGCACCAGGAAGCCGAACCCCATCGCCTCGACCTTCTCCATCACCGGTTCCGCGCTCTGCGGCGCCGACCCGTGCAGCAGCAGCCGCGCGATCACCCCGGCCGCGAAGGCGCCGAGCAGGGTGTCGAGGCCCAGCGCCCGGGAGATGCCGAGCATGGCCGCGAGGAGCAGCACCACAAGGCGTACGGCGAACTGGCCACTGGTGTGCAGCGTCACCTCGACCACCTTGGCGAACCACGGCGGCCGCGGCCGCGTGGCCCACCACACGGCGACCGCCGTCAGCAGCGCGAACGCGGCCAGCACCACCGTGGAGCGACCCGGCGAACGGCCGCTCAGCAGCAGGGCGATGGCGATGATCGGCCCGAACTCCCCCACCGCGCCGAACGTCATCATCACCGAGCCGAACCGGGAGCGCAGTTGCCCCGCGTCACGCAGGACGGGCAGGACGGTGCCGAGAGCGGTGCTGGTGAGCGCCGTACCGATGTAGACGCCCCGGTCGAACCCGGACAGCAGGGTGGCCAGGCCCAGACCCACCGCGAGCGCGATCAGCCACGCCCGCACCGAGCGGCGCAGGGTGGAGCCGCGGACCTTGTCGAACTCGATCTCGTAACCCGCGAGGAAGATCAGCATCGCCAGACCGAGGTCGGCGAGGGTGTCGATGACCTCGCCCTCCCCCGCCCAGCCCAGCACGTCCGGGCCGACCAGGACGCCGAGCGCGATCTCGAAGATGACGAGCGGAACCGGCAGCCACCGGCCGGCTCCCTGGGCGAGCAGCGGCGCCAGCACCGCGATGGACAAGATCAGAATGAGCGTCCCGGCCTGCGACATAGGGCGTACCTACCATAGAGTGCAAACAAATCAGCCCAATCAGGGGGATTTGCCGTGACCCACACTCCGCCGCCCGGCTCCCCAGGCCCGTATCCCCGGTTCCAGGTCAACTCGCCAATCCTCGGCACGTACCTCGGGCGGTCGCCGGCCCACAGAGACCCTTCTTGGAGAAATACCCCGTAGGGGTATACGGTGGGTAGTACGGGGACTCTCGTGGAACCCGTCAGCCCCACATGCCTCGACGAGGAGAACAACATGAGCGTGAGCGCCGTCTACAAGGTCAGCGGGATGAGCTGCGGACACTGCGAAGGCGCCGTCTCCGGCGAGATCTCCGAGCTCCCCGGCGTCAGCTCCGTGAAGGCCGTCGCGTCGACCGGCGAGGTCACCGTGATCTCCGAGGCCGCCCTGGACGAGGAGGCCGTGCGCGCCGCCGTCGACGAGGCCGGCTTCGAGCTCGTCGGCACCGTCGCGGTCTGACCGCCGTACGGCCATGACCAGCACCGCCACCGCGTCGAAGCCGATAGCCCCCACCTCCGAGGTCGAGCTGCTCATCGGTGGGATGACCTGCGCCTCCTGCGCGGCCCGCGTCGAGAAGAAGCTCAACCGGATGGAGGGGGTCAGCGCCACGGTCAACTTCGCCACCGAGAAGGCGAAGGTCAGCTACCCCGAGGGCATCGCGGTCGCCGATCTGATCGCGACGGTGGTGAAGACCGGGTACACGGCCGAGGAGCCGGCCCCGCCGGTGGCCGACGAGGCCGCCGCGCAGGAGCCCGAACTCGCCGACTACCGGCAGCGCTTCACCGTCTCCGCGCTGCTCGCCGCGCCCGTGGTCCTGCTCTCGATGGTCCCGGCCCTCCAGTTCGACAACTGGCAGTGGCTCGCGCTCACGCTCGCCGCACCTGTCGTCGTCTGGGGCGGCCTGCCCTTCCACCGGGCCGCATGGACCAACGCCCGGCACGGGGCCGCGACCATGGACACGCTGGTCTCGATCGGAACGCTGGCCGCGTTCGGATGGTCGCTGTGGGCACTGTTCCTCGGGGACGCGGGCATGCCCGGGATGCGGGACGAGTTCCGGTTCACCGTCGGCGGGATGGAGGGCGCCTCGACGATCTATCTCGAAGTGGCCTCCGGAGTCGTCGCCTTCATCCTGCTCGGCCGTTATCTGGAGGCCCGCGCCAAGCGCCGCGCGGGAGCCGCGCTCAGGGCGCTGATGGAACTGGGCGCCAAGGACGTGGCCGTGCTCAGGGACGGACGCGAGCGGCGGATCCCGGTGGCCGAACTGGCGGTCGGGGACCGGTTCGTCGTACGGCCCGGGGAGAAGATCGCCACCGACGGCATCGTCGTCGAGGGCGTCTCGGCGGTGGACGCGTCGATGCTGACCGGGGAGTCGGTGCCGGTGGATGTGACGGCCGGATCCTCCGTGACCGGCGCCACCGTCAACGCCGGTGGCCGGCTCGTCGTCGAGGCCACGCGGGTCGGCGCCGGCACCCAACTCGCGCGGATGGCGCGGCTGGTGGAGCAGGCCCAGAACGGCAAGGCCGAGGTGCAGCGGCTGGCCGACCGGATCTCCGCGGTCTTCGTGCCGGTCGTGCTCCTCATCGCCGTAGCCACCTTCGGCGGCTGGCTCGGCGCCACCGGGGACACCGTCGACGCGTTCACCGCGGCCGTCGCCGTCCTGATCATCGCCTGCCCGTGCGCCCTGGGTCTCGCGACCCCGACCGCGCTGATGGTCGGCACCGGGCGGGGCGCCCAGCTCGGCATTCTGATCAAGGGCCCGGAGGTGCTGGAGTCCACCCGCCGGGTCGACACCGTCGTCCTCGACAAGACCGGCACGGTGACGACCGGACGGATGACCCTGCACGAGGTGTACGTCGCCGAGGGCACCGACGAGAAGCTGGCACTGCGGCTGGCGGGCGCCCTGGAGCACGCCTCCGAGCACCCCGTCGCCCGGGCCGTCGCCGCGGGCGCGGAGGAGCGGGCCGGGGAGCTGCCGGTGGCCGAGCACTTCGAGAACGTGCCCGGGCGGGGCGTACGCGGGCGGGTGGAGGGCCATGAGGTCGCCGTGGGGCGGCTTTTCCGCGCGCTTCCCGAGGAGCTGGCCCGCGCGCGGGACGAGGCCGAGCGGGGCGGACGTACGGCCGTCGTCGTCGGCTGGGACGGGGCCGCGCGTGCCGTCCTCGCGGTCGCCGACACGGTCAAGGAGACCAGCGCCGAGGCCGTGCGCGAGCTGCGGGCCCTCGGGCTCACGCCGGTGCTGCTGACCGGGGACAACCGGGCGGTGGCCGAGGCGGTGGCGCGGGCCGTCGGGATCGAGCAGGTGATCGCCGAGGTGCTGCCCGAGGAGAAGGTCGAGGCGGTACGGCGGTTGCAGGGCGAGGGCCGGACGGTCGCCATGGTCGGCGACGGCGTCAACGACGCGGCCGCGCTCGCCACGTCCGATCTGGGGCTGGCGATGGGCACCGGTACGGACGCGGCGATCGAGGCCGGGGATCTGACGCTGGTGCGCGGGGATCTGCGGGTGGCGGCGGACGCCATCCGGCTGTCCCGCAGGACACTGACCACCATCAAGGGCAATCTCGTGTGGGCCTTCGGATACAACGTGGCCGCGCTGCCGCTGGCCGCGGCCGGGCTGCTGAACCCGATGATCGCGGGGGCGGCGATGGCGTTCTCATCGGTGTTCGTGGTGACGAACAGCCTGCGGCTGCGGACTTTCCGTTAGGGACAGGCCCTGCCCCTCTGGAGTCCGGCGCGAGCCTCACATAAGCTCTTCACAAGGCTCGCGCATCATCCTTACGCTTGGGTCCCGTTCGGTTGATCGGGGCTCTTGCGCATCTAACGGACATATGCAAGAGACGCAGATCACAGTGATGCGAACGTAACCATCGAAGGGGTTCGAAGGTCTAAGTTGGCGATGTCAGGAAGCGTCTTGGGGGGCGTGGACTGGCATCTGGGGATGTCTTGGGGGACTTCCTCAGAGATGCGTTGCCGGGGCACGCACACCGGGGAGCTTTGAGCGGCCCTCCCGAGCGTGCGTTGTCCCGGCAGACCGCACACCGAGTAGTACGAGGATTTCCGCTCGTTCTGCTCAAAGCGTTACCGCACAACAGCGATTCAGGCGCTGTCCTCACAGACGCCCGGCCGGATCCCGTGGGGGGAATCCGCACCGGGACATGGGAAGGCGCCCTGGACGTCGGCCCGTGGGGGGACCGCCGCCAGGGCGCCTTTCTCATGTACGTTTCCAGGCCGGCTCAATGGGCGCGGGGAACTGCACCCGCCCAAGGGTGCGGGGAACTGCGCGACCAGCCACATACGCCTTGAGCAGGGCCACAGCCCCAGTAGCGGGCACCACCCGAAAGCGGCACCCCCACCGGCAGGTGTCAGCGCTCCTCGACCGGGACGAAGTCCCGCTCCACCACGCCGGTGCTGCGCTCACCCGGGGGACAACCCCCGGACCCCCGGCCGCACGCTCCGACCCCGCACCTCGGCCACGAAGGGCCACAGCCCCAGTAGCGGGCACCACCCGAAAGCGGCACCCCCACCGGCAGGTGTCAGCGCTCCTCGACCGGGA
>NZ_JAVRBF010000633.1:0-284 GCF_032436805.1 Streptomyces sp. P17
CGCGGAAACCGATGCCGGCGCCGGGCGGGCCGTGACGCACCGACACGCGGATCAGCGCGCCATGGGTGACGTCCGGATCGTCGCCGGCGTCCTTGACCACGCCGGCCGTCGCAACGTCCGCGCCCGTTGCAGCCTCCGCCAGCGCGAAGGCCACGGTCTGGCCACCGGGCAGCTCAATCTCGACCGGATCCGGGAACGTGCCGGTCAGGAGGGCCGCATACGCCGCCTTGGCGGCCGCGGTCGCGCACGCGCCCGTGGTCCATCCTCTGCGCAGCGGCTGCTGG
>NZ_JAVRBF010000634.1:0-283 GCF_032436805.1 Streptomyces sp. P17
TGATCGGAGTAGCTCTAGGCTGCGGGTTGTCGGGGATTTAGTCGCCATTAGATAAGTCTACCTATCGCTCGCTCAATCCTTTCCTTTGCGATAGAGAAATAATTTTCGTCTCGCTCAATACCGATAAAGTTCCGACCCGTGTTTACGCAAGCAACACCAGTAGTCCCGCTGCCCATGCAGTTGTCCAGAACCGTATCGCCGGAGTTCGTGTAGGTGCGAATGAGATACTCCATCAAGGCAACGGGTTTCTGGGTGGGGTGAACTGTCGAACCTTCGCTAGCGA
>NZ_JAVRBF010000635.1:0-283 GCF_032436805.1 Streptomyces sp. P17
TCACGCCTACGCGCCAAAGCGCGCAATTCGTTCAGACTAGTGTTATCCATAGCAAAAATAATAAGCAGGGGGGGATAGGGTAGTGTGCCCTATCCCCCGCTTGTCAGTTATGCGCGTAGTGCGCTCATAGTGACCCCCATTGATCCGCCATAGCGGCAGCGAGTCCGGAAAACGTCGTGCTCCTGAGTTTCCAACGGTCCTCGCTTGGCGGGAGGTAGTGGAGACGCTGTTGTTGGTTCTTTGGGAGAAGTTCCATCACCCCCCGTGCACGTATCTGGCTAAC
>NZ_JAVRBF010000208.1:0-859 GCF_032436805.1 Streptomyces sp. P17
AGAGTGACAGCGATTACTTCTGATTCAGTCGAGGTGGTTTCGCCAAGTGGTGAGACGAAGAGAATAAAAATAAAAGGGAGATAAAATGAAATACAAACGCTCTGCATGCATTGTCGCCTTTTTTATCCATCGCCACAAATCCGTCATTGGCGAACTCGATTCATATCGCTCAGCTGCAAGTTGAAAGAACGCAAGTTGTCGATACGCAAACGGGAAACAGTCGCGTTACTTTCGCCGTGGACGGAATTGAAATTGAGCTAACAGAAAAAGATAAAGTCAAAGCAAGAAACTGGAATGTAAATCATAGTGTATGCAGTTGGATATGCACTTCACCGGTGGAAGTCATCGGCATCACCTAACAAGAAATGAAACGAAGAGCCATCCAAATAAACACCACATTCAATAACGAGGTTGTCGAACGTATCAGAGCGATCATAAATTTGTCACTGCCGTTTGCGATAACAAAAACTGAAGAAGAGGGGGACGACGGTCCGTGAGATGTAAAGCTTTTTGCGGAGCATTATTTTTGGTCTGATTGCCTGACCGCAAGTATCAGCAAGTTTTGTCAACGCTAGCACCGGATTTAATGTTTCAACCCATGGATACCAGAGACTTTTTGGAAGTCATAGGGGGAAGCGTGTATCTCATCTTAATTTCAAATCAAAGTGCGATTCAACAAGCACCAACTTAAAGTATAGCGAAAAACGCCGCCAATGAGCGCTGAGCGTGAGTTGAGTGGTCTTCTAAGGTAACCCTATGCGTTAACATCTGAATGGCTTTAAATTGCCGATACGGTCGTTTTTTGTGGGTGGGGGTTTGGTATTTTTTTTTATCAAAATAAGATAATGTTCTTAATAAA
>NZ_JAVRBF010000636.1:0-283 GCF_032436805.1 Streptomyces sp. P17
CTTCTTTTTATTGATACCAATATACTCTTGGATTTCTATCGGATCAGGAAGTCTGACATAAGCATAAAATACCTTGAGCAAATTGAAGCTTGCAAGGATAGGCTTATTACTGGCTCACAGGTAGAAATGGAATATAAGAAAAATAGACAAAAGGTAATTGTAGAATCTTTAAATCAATTCTCTAAACCTGATTGGGGAAAGCTGTCTGCTCCAGCATTATTGGCCGTCAATTTCCTTTTTCTTCTTATCTATTGTTTGAGAAGCCTGAAAACTTGCCAATAAT
>NZ_JAVRBF010000637.1:0-283 GCF_032436805.1 Streptomyces sp. P17
TGTTGCAGCCGGGCAAGTCGCTGCGGGTTGGTTTCCCGCAGGAACGGCTGCATGTTTTCGACCGGAGCGGCGCCAGAATTGATGGCGCCTGATACTTGAGGATGCTCCGCCTCTTTTATGACAATTAAAGTATAGTTTGCGCCCTTTCATGTTTAGCCTCTGGAAGGCACATGCGGCCGGTCTTTCGTGACAAGAAAGAGCGATATAATGTACGCATGATTCTTTCGTTGGGAGCAGCATCTTGGCCAAGTCTATCAGGACGATGGAGGAGTTTTCGGAATTC